>DAINBM010000001.1:0-20314 GCA_036732965.1 Caulobacteraceae bacterium
GACCGCGGCCTCCATGTCCTCGGAGCCTTGTGGGAAATAGCGGGCGCGCTTCCACAGGGACACGTCCTCGAAGACGGCCCCGTTCTCCACCGCCCAGCCATGGATGGGCGTGGTGCGGACCGGGTCGAACAGGTCGCCCCGCGCCATGCCCGCCAGCACCCCGAAGGTGACCGGCGTGTAGGGCATGCGGAAGGTGGTCAGACCGATCTTGTCCACCGGACGCTTCAGCTCGTCGGACAGCACGCCCAGCGCGTTGATGTTGGAGGTCTTGCCCTGGTCCGTGGCCATGCCGTTGGTGGTGTAGCGCTTCACATGCTCCACCGACTGGAAGCCCTCGCGGACGGCGAGCTTCAGGTCCTTGGAGGTGACATCGTTCTGCCAGTCCACGAAGGCTCTCGCACCCGGGCCCCGGTCATGAGGCACCGCGCCGATCACACCCGCCGGCTCGGCATCGACCGCCGTGCTGCGCATCGCCGGTGGGACATCGACACCCGCAGCCGCCGCGCCCGCGGCCGCGCCGTCGGCCAGCACGGCGTCCAGGGCGAACACGCCCCGGCAGGCCCCCGCCGACCGTTCCCGCTCCGCCGAGACATCCGGCAGGTATGCGGCCAGGGCCTCGTCCCAGCGCAGCTTGCCCCGGGATTGGGAGAACAGGTGGACGCTGGGGGTATAGCCCCCGGACATCAGCACCGCATCGCAGGCGATCTCGTCCGGCGGGCCGAGCTTGCCCGCGCCCTGGATGGCGGACAGGCGAGCGTGGGTGACCCGCAGGCCGCCCCGGCTCCCCGTGATGGCACAGCCGGTGCGGATCGGCAGGCCCAGCGACCTCGCCTGCTCCACCAGCGGGCCGGAGGGTCGGGGCCGCAGGTCTGCGATCACCGCCACCTCGACACCGGCGCGGGACAGGTCGATGGCCGTGCGATAGGCCTCGTCATGGCCCGTGGCGATGACCACCCGGCGACCGGGAAGCACGCCGTAGCGGTTCAGATAGATCCGGGCGGCTCCAGCCAGCAGGATGCCGGGGCGGTCATTGTCGGGGAAGACCAGCGGCCGCTCATGGGCCCCGGCGGCGATGACCACCTCACCCGCCCGGATCTGCCACAGCCGCTCCCGCGGGGCCCCGGCCACCGGATCGGCCTGATGGTCGGTCAGCCGCTCGTTCACGGCGATCATGTTGTGGGCGAAATAACCGAAGGCGGTGGCCCGGCTCAGCACCGTGACCCGCGGATTGGCCTGAAGCTCTGCCAGCGTGCGGGAGATCCAGTCACGGCTCGAGAGGCCATCGATGCGCACATCCGGCTCCGCCAGCAGGGACCCGCCGGGCTCGCACTGCTCGTCCACCAGCATCACCCGCCCCCCGCCGCGGGAGGCCGCCAGCGCCGCCGACAGGCCCGCCGGTCCCGCACCGATGACCAGCACCTCGCAATGGGCGTAGCGGTTCAGATAGCGGTCAGGGTCCGGCGCGGTGGGCGCATGCCCCAGACCGGCGGCGGCGCGGATCACCGGCTCGTACAGCGCGTCCCACGCCTTCCGCGGCCACATGAAGGTCTTGTAGTAGAAGCCCGCCGGGATGAACGGGGCCATCAGGTTGTTGATCGCACCCACGTCGAACGCGAGGCTGGGCCAGCGGTTCTGGCTGCGGGCCTCGAGACCCTCGTAGAGTTCCACCTGGGTCGCGCGGAGGTTCGGCACGGTGCGGCCCGCGTCACGCATCACCTCGACCAGGGCATTGGGCTCGTCGGCACCGGCGCCGAGGACGCCCCGGGGCCGGTGATACTTGAACGAGCGACCCATCAGATGGACGCCGTTGGCCAGCAGGGCCGAGGCCAGGGTGTCGCCCTCGACGCCCGGATAGGTCACGCCGTCGAAGCGGAACTGGACCGTGCGCTCCCGCCGGATGCGGCCGCCGATCCCGGTGCGGAAGACCCCGCTCATGCCGTCACCGCCGTCAGGTCCGGGCGGGCCTCACCCGTCTTGTAGGTGGCCACGAACTGGTCGGTGGTGGTGTCCCGCAGGGCATTGAAGAAGCGCGCGCACCCGTGCAGGTGACGCCACCGTTCCGCGTGCAGCCCCTTGGGATTGGCGCGCATGTAGAGGAACTCCGTCCAGTCCTCGACGCCCAGGGCCGACGGGTCGTGCGGACGGGCGATGTGCGCCTCGCCCCCGTGGGCGAACTCGATCTCGGGCCGGGGGCCGCAATGGGGACAGGTGATCAGCAGCATGGGGGCCTCAGTGCGCCACGGCGGCGGCGGCGGCGTCGTCGATCAGGAAGCCAGCCCGGAACCGCTCGAGGGTGAAGGGGGCGTTGATGGGGTGCGGCTCGTCCCTGGCGATGGTCCAGGCCAGGGTGTGGGCGGCACCGGGGGTCGCCTTGAACCCGCCCGTGCCCCAGCCGCAGTTCACATAGAGGCCGGGCACCGGGGTCTTGCCGACAATGGGGGAGCGGTCCGGCGTCACGTCGACGATCCCGCCCCAGTTGCGCAGCATCCGCATCCGGCGGAACTGCGGGAACAGCTCGCAGATGGCCTCCAGCGTGTGCTGCGAGATGTGCAGGCCGCCCCGCTGCGTATAGCTCGTGTAGATGTCGGTCCCCGCGCCGATCACCAGCTCACCCTTGTCGGACTGGCTGATATAGGCGTGGATGGTGTTGCTCATCACCACGCACGGGAACACCGGCTTCACCGGCTCCGACACCAGGGCCTGCAGGGGGAAGCTTTCCAGGGGCAGGCGCACACCGGCCATGCCCAGAACCACGCTGGTGTGACCGGCGGCAGAGACGCCGACCTTGGGGGTCCGGATCCGGCCCCGGGTGGTCTCCACCGCCTCCACCGCGCCTTGGGCGTTGCGGACGATGCCGGTGACTTCGCAGTTCTCGAGGATGTCCACCCCGAGCCGGTCGGCCGCGCGGGCATAGCCCCAGGCCACGGCGTCGTGCCGGGCGGTGCCGCCCCGGCGCTGCAGGGCTGCGCCCAGCACGGGATAGCGCATGTTGTCGGAGATGTTCAGGGGCGGACAGTAGGCCTTGGCCTCCTCCGGCGTCAGCCACTCGTTGTCCACGCCCGCGGCGCGGTTGGCGTGGACGTGGCGCTGGAACACCTGCACGTCGTGCACCGTGTGGGCCAGCATCATCACGCCCCGCTGACTGAACATGACGTTGTAGTTCAGCTCCTGGGACAGGGTCTCCCAGAGGTTGACGGAGTGGTTGTAGAGACCCGCGCTCTCCGGAAACAGGTAGTTGGAGCGGATGATGGTGGTGTTGCGCCCGGTGTTGCCGCCCCCCAGCCAGCCCTTCTCGATCACGGCGATGTTGCGCATCCCGTGCTGGCTGGCGAGGTAATAGGCCGCGCCCAGGCCATGGCCGCCGCCGCCGATGATCACCGCATCATAGGCGGCCTTCGGCTCGGGTGAGCGCCACTGCGGCTTCCACCCCGACTGGCCGGTCAGGCCCTGCCGGAACAGCTCGAACGCTGAGAATCTGGTCATGTGGGAGTCCGATGCTTGAGCCCTGCGACTATGGCCCCCGCCCGACGGGACAGCCATAGCGCAGGCGGCAGTTGACTTGTATCAAACCGACATGGCGAAACCCTCGCCAAAACTGCGCTTCACCTGTTTCATCAAGCCCTTGCCCCGGCTTTCCGACAGGCACCATGTCGGCTTTGTCACGGGCTGACGTCGCATACAGGAAAGCACGCACGACGTCGGGGGCGTAGGCTGGTACACTGATGAACGCCCCTCCTCTGGCCCAAGGTTCCCCGCCATGACGGCAGCCTCCCTCGCCGACCTCGTCGCCCGCCGCCAGCCCGGCCGCCCTCTCGAGGCCGACTTCTACACCCGCCCGGACATCTTCGAGGCGGACATGACCCACATCTTCGGCAAGCACTGGATCTATGTGGGCGTCGAGCCCGACGTGCCGGAGGCGGGCGACGTGATGGTGGTCGACATCGGCAAGTGGTCGGTGCTGATCGTGCGCGACGACGACATGGCGGTCCGCGCCTTCCACAATGTCTGCCGCCACCGGGGGGCACGGCTGGTGAACACGCCCAAGGCCGTGGTGGGCAACATTGTCTGCGGCTACCACGCCTGGACCTACAATCTGGGCGGAGAGCTGATCCATGCCGAGCACATGGGCGAGGATTTCGACCGGTCCTGCAACGGCCTGAAGCCCGTGCACATCCGCTCCGTCGCGGGCCTGCTGTTCATCTGCCTGGCCGCGGACGCGCCGGACGACATCGAGTATCTGGCGGCAAGGATGACGCCCTACCTGCAGGTGCACGACCTGCCCAATGCCAAGATCGTCAAGACCGTGGACCTGATCGAGAAGGGCAACTGGAAGATCACCATGGAGAACAACCGGGAATGCTATCACTGCGGGGCCAACCACCCCGAGCTGACCATTCCCCTCTTCGCCTATGGCTTCGGCTTCTCCCCGCAAACCCTTGACGAGACAGAGCGTCTTGAGGCGCAGCGCTATACCGATCTGGTGACCGCCAACCACGACCGGTGGGAGGCCGCCGGCGTCCCGTCCCGGGAGATCGAGCATCTGGCCGACCGGATCACCGGCTTCCGGACCGAGCGCCTGCCCATCGACCGGGCCGGGCAGAGCCAGACGCTGAGCACCGAGGTGGCGTGCAGGAAGCTGCTGGGCGGCATCAACGATCCGGCCATGGGCGGCCTGTCCTTCTGGACCCAGCCCAACAGCTGGCACCATTTCATGAGCGACCACATCGTCACCTTCTGCGTCATCCCCCTGAGCCCGACGGAGACCCTGCTGCGGACCCGCTGGCTGGTGCACAAGGACGCGGTGGAAGGGGTCGACTACGACCTCGACCGGGTGACCGAGGTCTGGGAGGCCACCAACAAGCAGGATGGCGACCTGGTCGGACTGCAGCAGTCCGGGGTGCAGAGCCCGGCCTACGAGCCCGGCCCCTACTCCCCCTATACCGAGGGGCTCGTGGAGAAGTTCTGTCAGTGGTATCTGGGCCGGCTTTCCGCCACCGCCCTCAAGGACGCCGCATGACCGACGAGATGCTTCCGCCGCTCTGGAACCCGGACACGGACGACACCCTCGTCTGCGTCGGCGTCCGGCGGGAGACCCATGACGTGGTGACCTTCCTCCTGGCCGCGGACCCGCCCCGGCGGTTCGCCTTCCGGCCCGGCCAGTTCATGACCTATGCCCTGGACATCGGCGGGGAGACGGTCAACCGCTGCTACACCCTCTCGTCCGCGCCGACCCGGCCGGACCGGATCAGCCTGACGGTGAAGGCCGTGCCCGGCGGGCCCGTCTCGAACTGGCTGCACGCCAATCTGACGCCCGGGAGGCGGCTGTCGGCGCTGGGCCCCATGGGGGACTTCCACTGGACGCCGCAGACCGGTGCCAAGCAGCTGTTCCTGTCGGCCGGCAGCGGGATCACGCCGCTGATGTCCATGACCCGCGCAGCCGTGGACCTGGGCACGGAGGCTGACATCGCCTTCGTCCATTCCGCCCGATCCCCCGCCGACCTGATCTTCCGCGACGAGCTGACCCTGATGGCGAAGCAGGCTCCCGGCCTGAAGGTGACCCACATCTGCGAGGCCGATGCCCCGGGGGAGCCGTGGGGCGGCTATCGCGGGCGGCTGGACCTGGCCCGCCTCGAACTGATCGCACCCGACTTCCGGGAGCGGGAGGTCCGCTGCTGCGGCCCCGCCCCCTACATGGCGGCGGTGCGGGACCTGCTGCAGACGGCGGGCTTCGACATGGCCCGATACCACGAGGAGAGCTTCGACTTCGCCGAGCTGACCGGCGGCGACGACGTTGAGACGACGGATGAGGACAACACGGCAAGGCTCTGGAAAGTCGAGTTCACCACCAGCCGCCGGACGATCGAGGTGCCCGCAGACCGCTTCGTGCTGGAGACGGCCAAGGCGGCGGGAATGCGCCTGCCCTCCTCCTGCACCAAGGGCATGTGCGGCACGTGCAAGTGCCGGCTGGTGTCCGGCACGGTGGACATGACCCCCGCCGGCGGCATCCGCCAGCGGGAGATCGACCAGGGCCTGATCCTGATCTGCTGCGCCCGCCCCACCAGCGACCTCGTCATCGAACGCTGAGCGCCCCCGCTTGTCGGCACGGGGCATTCCGTGCCAGCCTCCGGGCCAGATGACAGGGGGATGATGCACCATGACGACGGAACTCACACTGCTGGTCTGGGCGTCGGGCCTGGCCCTGGCCCAGGCCATGCTGGCGGCCGTGGGCGGCAACCTGCAGAAGGGCGTGCCCACCATGATCGGCAATCGCGAGGATGCCGGTCCCTTCACGGGCTGGGTCGGGCGGGCCTATCGCGCCCATCGCAATCTGCTGGAGAACCTGGTGCTGTTCGCCATCCTGGTGCTTGCGGCGCAGGCCACTGGCCGGTGCAACGACACCACCCGTCTCGGCGCCCAGCTGTTCTTCTGGGGCCGGGTTGCCTATGTGCCCTGCTACATCATCGGCATTGCCGGACTGAGGTCCCTGGTCTGGGGCGTCTCGGTGGCGGGGCTCGGGCTGATCTTCTTTCAGCTGGTCTGAGACGGACGGAACAGGCGCGGTCCGACGAGGTTGATCGCCAGGCCGGTGATGACCAGGCCCGCCGCCGCCAGCTTCCACAGGGTCAGCGGCTCGCCCAGCAGCAGGGCCGAGGCGCCCATGCCGGACACCGGGATCAGGAGCGCAAAGGGCGAGATGGTGGCCGCCGGATAACGGCCCAGCAGGAAGCCCCAGGCGCCGTAGCCGAAGATGGTGTTGCCCAGGGACTGCCACAGGATCACGGCCCAGGTCACCGGCGAGGCATGGGTCACGCCCGCCGCCATGGCCGACCAGCCCTCCAGAACCAGGGCCACCGCGATCAGGGGCGGCACGGAGAACAGGCTCGACCAGACCACATAGGCCAGGGAATTCACCTGCGGCGTCGCCCGCTGCACCGTATTGCCCAGCGCCCAGCACAGGGCCGCGACCAGCACGAGGCCCAGCCCTCCGACCGTGGTCACCGCATCCGTGTGGCTGAAGATCACCGCGAGCCCCGCCGCCCCCACTGCCAGGGCCGCCCACTGGAAGCCGCGCAGCCGCTCCCGCGTCAGCCACATGGCGAGGCCGATGGTCATGAACACCTGGCTCTGGATGACGAGCGACGCGAGCCCCGGTGAGATCATGCCGTGCATGGCGATATAGAGGAGGCCGAACTGGCCGAGGCCGATCAGCGTGCCGTAGGCGGCGAGGTTGCGGATCGGCACCTCCGGACGGCGCAGGAACAGGGCCGCCGGGGCAAAGGCCAGGGCAAAGCGCAGGGCAGCGAAGGTCAGCGGCGGCAACTGGCCGAGGCCGATCTTGATGACCACGAAATTGGTGCCCCAGACCACCGTGACCGCCAGCGCCAGCAGGGCGTGGCGCAGGGACAGGGGCGCGGGATTCATGGCGGGGCGCTCCTTCAGGGACACGGCGGGCCGCAGCCATACCCGGAAGGGCGGGCTCCCCTCAAGCGGCCTGCGTCCTTCGAGACGGGCCTGCGGCCCTCCTCAGGATGACGAACGGGGAGGAACATCAACAACAGTCGTCATGGTGAGGCGCGCGGGACACGCGCGTCTCGAACCACGCACCACCGCACCTGCGTCCTTCGAGACGGGCCCGGCCCTCCTCAGGATGACGAAGCTTCTACGACAATCGTCATGGTGAGGCGCGCGGCACGCGCGTCTCGAACCACGCACCACCGCACCTGCGTCCTTCGAGACGGGCCTGCGGCCCGCCTCAGGATGACGAAGGTGGGGGAACATCAACAACAGTCGTCATGGTGAGGCGCGCGGGACACGCGCGTCTCGCACCCCGCAGCCCCCTCAGACCCCGCGCAGCGCTGCGTTGTCCGGGTCGTACGGGCAGTCGGGAATCACGGTGGCCTTGTGGCGCTCGCCCAGGATGGTGATCTCGAGTTCCGTCCCGACCTCGGCCAGGTCCGGGCGGACCATGGCGAGCGCCAGCGACTTCTCCACCCGCCAGCCATAGCCGCCGGAGGTGGCGCGGCCGACCAGCTGGTCGCCCTGCCAGATCGGCTCGGAGCCCCGGGCGTCGGCGTCGGTGACCCCATGCACCTCCAGCGTCACGGCCTTGTTGGCAAAGCCCCGCTCCGACCAGGCGACCAGGGCGTCCTTGCCGAAGAAGCCCGGCTTCTTCATGGAGATGAACCGGGACAGACCCGACTCCAGGGCACAGTACTCGATGGACAGCTCCCGCGGGATCAGCTTGTAGGACTTCTCCAGGCGCAGGGAATCCATGGCCCGGATGCCGAAGGGCTTGATGTTGAACTCGGCCCCCGCCTCGAACAGCTTGTCGAAGATGTAGTTCTGCATCTCGATCGGGTGGTGGATCTCCCAGCCCAGTTCGCCGATGAAGTTCACCCGCAGCGCCCGGACCGGGGCGGCCCCGATGTCGATCATCTTGCCGGTCAGCCAGGGGAAGGCGGCATTGGACAGGTCGGCGTCGGTCACCTTGGCCAGCACGTCCCGGGACTTCGGCCCCGCCAGCACGAACACGCCATGGGCCGTGGTCACCTTCTCGATCCGTACCGAGCCGTCCGTCGGACAGGCCTTGAGCAGATAGTCGTGGTCGTGCCGCTCCAGCGCGCCGGCGGAGACGAGGTAGTAGCGAGCCGGCCCCTCCTTGAACACGGTGAACTCGGCCCGCACGCCGCCCTTGGCGGTAAGCAGATAGGTCAGGCTGACCTTCCCCACGGCGCTCGGCACCTTGTTGGTGAACAGGCCGTCGAGCCAGGCCTCGGCCCCCGGTCCGGTGACCTCGAACTTGGCGAAGGCGCTCATGTCCTGCAGGCCCACATGGGTGTGCACGTGGCGGCACTCGGCCCCCACATGCGCGAAGTAGTTGGAGCGGCGGAAGCTCCACTTCTCCCGCACCGGCTCGCCGGCCGGGGCGTCCGGGTGGTTCTCGTTCAGGAGGACGTCGGGCTTGTCGAGCTCGGCCTCGGTCAGGGCGTAGCCTGCCGGCGCGAACCAGTTGGGCCGCTCCCAGCCGAACACCGAGCCGAACACGGCGCCCAGGGCCGCCATCCGGTCATGGCAGGGGAAGCGCCGCAGGGGCCGGGCGGCCGTACGCTCCTCGTCCGGATAGTGGACGGTGAAGACCTTGGCATAGGCCTCCTCGTTCTTCTCCTTCAGATAGCCGCGGCCCGCATAGGTGCCGAAGCGCCGGGGGTCGACGCCCATCATGTCGATGGTGGGCTCGCCGTCCACGATCCAGTGGGCCAGCTGCCAGCCCGCGCCCCCGGCGGCGGTGACGCCGAAGCTGTGGCCCTCGTTCAGCCAGAAGTTCTTCAGACCCGGGGCCGGGCCGACGATCGGGCTGCCGTCCGGGGTATAGGCGATGGCGCCGTTGTAGACCTTCTTCACACCGACCTCGCCAAAGGCCGGGACGCGGGTGATGGCGGTCTCGATATAGGGGCCGAGACGATCCAGGTCCTCCTGGAACAGTTCGTACTCGGACTGCGGATCGGGCCCGTCCACATAGCAGGCCGGCGCGACGATCTCGTAGGGGCCGAGCAGCAGGCCGCCCGCCTCCTCCCGCATGTACCAGGAGCTGTCGCTCTCCCGCAGCACGCCCATTTCCGGCAGGCCCGCGGCCTTGCGCGCCTGGATCTCCGGATGGGCCTCGGTGACGATGTACTGGTGCTCCACCGGGATCACCGGCACGTCGAGGCCGACCATGGCCCCCGTCCGCCGGGCGAAGTTGCCGGTGCAGGAGATCACGTGCTCGCAGGTGATGTCGCCCTGGTCGGTCTGGACCAGCCACTCGCCGTTCGGCTGCTGGACAATGCCGGTGACGGTGGTGTTGCGATGGATGGTCGCGCCGCGCTGGCGGGCGCCGCGGGCCAGGGCTTGGGTCAGGTCGGCGGGCTGGATGTAGCCGTCCGCCGGGTGCTGGATCGCGCCCAGGAGATCATCGGTCCTGGCCAGCGGCCAGATGGCCTTCACCTCGTCCGGGGTCAGGAAGTTCACCTCGACCCCGATGGTGCGGGCCACACCGGCATAGTAGCGGTACTCGTCCAGCCGGTCCTGCGTCCGGGCCAGACGGATGTTGGTCACGTTGCGGAAGCCGACATTCAGCTCCGTCTCCGCCTCGAGGCTCGGATAGAAGCCCACCGAGTACTTGTGCATCTGGCCGACGGAATAGCTCAGGTTGAACAGGGGCAGCAGTCCCGCCGCATGCCAGGTGGAGCCGGAGGTCAGCTCCTTGCGCTCCAGCAGCACGCAGTCGCTCCAGCCCATGCGGGCCAGGTGATAGAGCGTGCTGACCCCGACAACTCCCCCGCCAATGACGACGGCGCGCGCATGTGATTTCATCGGTGGGTCCTGGAAAAGGCTGGAGGGTTCGGGTCCGGCCGTCCACCTCGTGGCGAAGCGGCAGCCTGATGACACTACACGATAGGCGGCCCCGTCCCCACCCGAGAGAACGATTCCGCCGCCACGCTGGAAGGATTGCGACCTCGAGGGCGGCCCGACGGGGTTCCGCCTCAGCCATCCCTGTCCCTTCTGGCCCTTGCGTCACGCGCCCCGCGCCAAAGATGCGGCCCGCAGGTGTTGTTAAATTTGCAACATCCCATGTCGAAATGGCATGAGCCCCGCGACCAAAGGCATTTTCAACCCTAAAACTGACTTTAAACGCCATTTCATGCCAATCTCAACCGCTCTGAAAACGCCGTTCAGACGGTTGTTTCATTAATTATTTCAATATTTTCATCCCTCGGGGACAGCCCCTTCGTGGCAAAATCTTTTTGGTTTAATGAAATTTTTTTGACCGATCGCCTAATTTTGCTGAATTGTTGGTCGGGAGCCTCGTGAGGACGCTCCTCCATCTTCGGCGCGAGCCCTGCCGGAAGCGCCCGTCCCTGGTGGGGTCGGGGCTCCTGGAGCAGGGCCGGAAAAGCCGGCAACATAGGGGACGGCAGTGATGCGGATGAATTGGAAATTGTCGACGGCGGCGGTGGCCCTGTCGATCTTCGGTGCGGGCGTGAATGGCGCGCAGGCGGCCGATGCGGCGGCGGCGGCGGAAAACACCGCGACCACCGTGCAGGACGTGATCGTGACGGCGACCCGCCGCGAGGAGACCGCGAACCGGATCCCGCTGGCCATCCAGGCCCTGGGCGGCGACACGCTGCAGAAGCTGGGTGTCGCGAACTTTGAACAGCTGGTGGAATTCCTGCCGAACGTCCGGACCGCCAGCCATGGCCCCGGCACCTCCTCCATCTATATCCGCGGCCTGTCCACGGACACCCCCGGCCTGCAGATCCTGGGCACCGCCGGCTCGCAGCCGAACGTGGCGCTCTATCTGAACGACGCGCCGAGCTCGGTCCCGGGCCGCAACCTCGACGTCTATGCCGTCGACCTGCAGCGGGTCGAAGTGCTGGCCGGTCCGCAGGGCACCCTGTTCGGCGCCAGCGCCATGGGCGGTGCCATCCGCTACATCACCAACAAGCCCGACCTGAAGGACTTCCATTCCGGCTTCAACGCCAGCTATTCCGGCGGCGGCGGGGCGGACCCCAGCTCGGCCGTGAACGCCTTCGTCAACGTCCCGATCATCGAGGACAAGGCGGCGATCCGGATCACCGTGTTCTCCGACAACCAGGGCGGCTACATCAGCAACGTCCCGGGCACCTTCCAGATGCCCTTCGACGGCCATGTGGGCCAGGCGGGCCAGCTGCCCACCGGCAACCCGCTGCTGGTGCTGCGTGCCATCCAGTCCTGCCAGGGCGTGACGAACTGCAACGGCAGCACCTACACCCCGCCGACTCGGGCGATCATCAACAACGACGCCTTCGTGAAGAAGAACTACAACGACGCCCACTACACGGGCGGTCGGATCGGCTTCACCTACAAGGTCAATGACGACTGGTCCGTCGACCTGATGGACATGAACCAGAGCCTGAAGACCAACGGCGTGTTCGACTACCAGCCGGACGTGGGCGATCTGAAGGTCCAGCAGTTCGGCGACAACTGGCTGAAGGACGACTGGAACGAAGCCACCTGGACCGTCAACGGCCGCCTGAACATGCTGAGCCTCGTCTATACGGGTTCGTACCTGAACCGTAAGACCGAGCAGCAGGCTGCCTATTCGGGGTATTCGAACTCCGGCGTGTACCTGCCCTATTACGAGTGCGACAAAGGCGTCTATTACACTGCGGCCTACAACGGCAACATCGGCAACAAGTGCTACTCGCCGTCCAAGAGCTACAAGGTCCGCGACACCAACAAGCGCTTCACCCAGGAACTGCGGGTGACGACGCCGTCGGAACTGCGCCTGCGCGGCACCGGTGGGCTCTTCTATGACACCAACACCCTCTACGACAACACGGACTGGTCCTACCTGCAGAAGGACGCGGGCTTCATCTATTCCCGCGCGCCGAACCCTGCGGTCAACGCCCATGATCCGAGCGTCCGTCCGGTGGGCGTGGGCTTCTTCAACGATGTGACCCGCAAGGACCGTCAATGGGCGGCCTATGGCGAAGTCTCCTACGACATCATCCCGAAGAAGCTGATTGTCACTGGTGGTGCACGCTACTACGACGAGCGCGCGTCCATGACCGGTTCATCCAACGGCAGCTTCGGCGGTGGGTCCCGCGGCATCTACAACCCGGTCACCGGCACCTACAGCGCGGCGGCCACCCCGACGCAATATTACACCTATACCAACCTGGCCTCGACCCTCGCCGGGCTGTCGCCCGCCAGCTACACGGGCACCCTCTGGAAGGGCAACCTGACCTACAAGCTGGACGACCGGTCGCTGGTCTATGCGACCTATTCGGAAGGCTTCCGGCCAGGCGGCTTCAACCGCAAGCCCTGCAACGTGGTCACCGCCGCCTGCGCCAAGCTGAAGGCCTATGTGCCGGATACGGTGAAGAACTATGAAGTGGGCTGGAAGCTGGCCCTGCTGGACCGCTCCCTGCAGTTCAATGCCGCGGCCTATCAGATCGACTGGTCCAACATCCAGATGACGGTGTTCGACCAGAACATCTCCAACCAGACCTTCACCACCAACTTCGCCGATGCACGCATCCGCGGCTTTGAAGGTGACGTGACCTGGCGGGCGACCCCGGCCTTCACCGTCGACAGCGGGTTCTCCTACAACGACTCCGAGCTGACCAAGTACAGCTACGCCAAGACCTCGACCCTCGTGCCGCTGGGTTCGCCCCTGGCACTGGCGCCGAAGTTCCAGGGCAACATCCGGGGCCGCTACGAGTTCGAACTGCCCAACAGCCTGCATGGCTTCGCCCAGGCCGGTTACCACTATGTGGGCAAGACGATCTCGTCGGACATCGCGGGCGGCGGCATCACCATGCAGACCTTCAACCCGACGCTCGGCTACGCGCCGACCACCAACATCGTCTACAACGGCGTGACGGTGAAGCCGGGTGACGTGGTCGTTCCGGTGAACGCCTCGTTTGCCCAGCCCAGCTACTCCACCGTCAGTGCGTCCATCGGGGTCACCAAGGACAACACCACGGTCGAGCTGTACGGCGAGAACCTGACGGACGAGCGTCCGCAGCTCTACACCAGCGCCAATGACGGCGTGAAGCGGGTGACGACGCTGCGGCCGCTGACCATCGGCGTGCGCCTGTCCTTCAAGAACTAGGCCTGAAGGCAAGGGCCCTCCTCCGATCCGGAGGGGGGCCCTTTCTCTTTTTTCCCAAGCCGCGGATCCCCCGACCGGGACCGACCGGCCAAATCTCAAGACCCCCTCATTTGTTGGAGCCGTTGCATTTTGAATGGCGAACAACACCCTCTCCGGGATAGCGTGGCCGCCATAACACGGCCCGACCCGAAGGATCCCCGATTGACCGAGACGGCTCCCGCTCCGCCGCACCCTGCCGAGACCGAGGCCCTGCTGGGTCAGGCGCGGCGCTATATCGAGCGGGCGCAGCTGACCCAGGCCGTGGACCTCTGCCGCCAGGTGCTGGACGCCGACCCGGGGCATCGCGAGGCCCTCTATGTGCTGGCAGTGGCCGAGCGGTATCGCAAGCGCCTGCCCGAAGCCCTCGCCACCCTCGACCAGCTGATCGCCCTCGAACCCAAGCTGGGTCGGGCCCATCAGGAGCGCGCCCATTGCCTGCGGGAGATGGGGGACCGGCAGGGTGCCTTCGCCGCTTATCAGCAAGCCGTGTCCAACAACTCCGCCCTGGCCGCCAGCTGGCAGATGCTGGCGCAGATGCATGCCGCCGCCGGCAACCCGGCCGCCGCGGAGTTCGCCAAGGACCAGCACGACTATCTGCGCCGCCTGCCGCCGGAACTGCTGGGCGTCGCCAACCTGATCCGGGAAGGCCGCTATCTGAAGGCCGAGACCCTGTGCCGCAGCTTCCTGCAGACCCACGGCCACCATGTGGAGGCCATGCGGTTCCTGGCGGAGATCGGGGCCACCTTCAACGCCTATGACGAGGCCGAGTTCCTGCTGGAATCCGCCCTGGTGCTGGAGCCGGACAATACCAGCGCCCAGGTCGACTATGTGGACATCCTGCACAAGCGCCAGAAGTTCGAGAAGGCGCTGGAGCAGGCGAAGGACCTGCGGGCCAAGGGGCCGGACGTGCCCCAGTTCGAGCTGTTGTTCGCCAATGAGAGCCTGGCCGTCGGCAATTTCGACGACGCCCTGGCCGCCTACCGCCACCTGGCGGTGGAGACCCCCAACAACCCCACCATCCATCTGACCCTCGGCCACGCCCTGAAGACCATCGGCCAGCAGTCCGAGGCGGTCGGTGCCTACCGCCGGGCCTACACCATCCGCCCCGACTTCGGCGATGCCTACTGGAGCCTCGCCAACCTCAAGACCTACCGCTTCACCGATGACGAGATCGCGGACATGGAGCGGCTGGGGGTGGCCCCCACCACCGAGCTGGTGGATCGCTACCATCTGGATTTCGCCCTGGGCAAGGCGCTCGAGGACCGGGGCGACTATGCCCGGTCCTTCGCCGCCTATGACCGGGGCAACCGGCTGAAGCGGGACGAGGTGGGCTATGACTGGCGGCGGATGAGCCGGGACATCGCCCTGCAGTCGCAGCACTGCACAGAGGCCCTGTTCGAAGCCCGCAAGGGTGTCGGATGCCCGGCCCCGGACCCGATCTTCATCCTGGGCCTGCCCCGGGCGGGGTCGACCCTGCTGGAGCAGATCCTCGCCTCCCACAGCCAGGTGGAGGGCACGATGGAGCTGCCCAACATCCTGGCCCTGGCCCACCGGCTGAACGGCCGCCAGCGGGTGGACGAGGAGTCCGTCTATCCCGGCAACCTGGGCGAGGTGCCCCCCGACCGGTTCCAGGCCTTCGGCGAGGCCTATCTGCGGGACACGAAGATCCACCGGAAGCAGGGAACGCCCTTCTTCATCGACAAGATGCCGAACAATTTCAAGCACATAGGCCTGATCCACCTGATCCTGCCCAATGCCAGGATCATCGATGCCCGGCGCGATCCCATGGGCTGCTGTTTCTCGGGCTTCAAGCAGTTGTTCGCCGAGGGGCAGGAGTTCACCTACGGTCTCGCGGAAATCGGCCACTACTACCGTGACTATGTGGACCTGATGGACCACTGGGACCGGGTGCTGCCAGGCAAGGTGCTGCGGGTGAACTACCAGGAGGTGGTGGATGACCTGGAGACCCAGGTCCGCCGTATCCTCGACCATTGCGGCCTGCCCTTCGAGGCGGCCTGCGTGAACTTCCACCAGACCGAGCGCGCCGTGCGTACCGCCAGCTCCGAGCAGGTGCGCCAGCCGATCTTCCGCTCCGGCCTCGACCAGTGGGAACATTTCGAACCGTATCTTGCGCCCCTGCGCGAGGCCCTGGGCCCGGATCTGGCCCCTCCTCCATCCGCCCCCCCTCCATCCGTCCTCGGGGCGGGTTGACCACAGAAAAGGGACTGACCTTGGCCAATGCAGCGGGATCCGCGGCGCCCTCCACCTCGCCGTCCATGATGGTGCGCTGGTTCGTCCTGTCGGTGATGTGTCTCAGCTATGCGATCAACATCGCCGACCGCTATGTGGTCACCACGGTGATGGAGCAGATGCGGCTGGAGCTGCATCTGAACGACGGGCAGATCGCCTTCCTCACCGGCATCCCGCTGGCCCTGTTCTATGTGACCCTGGGCATCCCGATCTCCTGGCTGGCGGACAAGTCCAACCGGCGCAACATCCTCGGAGGTGCCCTGATCTGCTGGTCGGCCATGACGGCCCTGTGCGGACTGTCCACCAGCTACATGCAGTTCCTGCTGGCGCGGATCGGCGTGGGAATCGGCGAGGCCGGGGGCACGCCGCCGGCCAATTCCATCGTCGCCGACTATTTCCCCGCCGGACGCCGGGCCATGGCCATGGCCATCTTCGCCCTCGGTGCCCCGATCGGGGCCTGGATGGGCGCGGACATGGCGGGCTACGTCGCCGGCAAATACGGCTGGCACGCCGCCTTCCTCGTGCTGGGGGTGCCGGGGGCCCTGCTGGGCCTCTTCGTGCTGCTGACCATCAAGGAGCCGGAGCGCGGCCGCCTGGACGCGGACGACAAGTCCGCCCGGCCGACCTTCCTGGCCACCATGGCGTTTCTCTGGAAGCAGAAGGCCGCCGTGCACGTGACCATGGGCGCGGGCGTCTGTGCCCTGTGGGGCTGGGGCCTGATGTGGTTCACGCCCACCTTCCTGCAGCGGGCCTATCACCTGACCGTCGACCAGGCGGGCTCGGTGGTTGGACCGATCCATCTGGTGGCGGGCACCCTCGCGTCCCTGGCCACCGCCTGGATCCTGTCCCTGAAGAGCTTCACCGATCCCCGCCGGGTGATCTGGCTGCTGGCGGCCGGGGTCGGGCTTACCACCATCCCGTCCTTCATCGCCTATCAGACCACGTCCCTCGACACGGCCAAGCTGATGCTGTGGATCTTCATTCCGGCCATCTATTTCTACATCGGCCCGGCCATGGCCCTGCTGCAGAACCTGGCCCCGCCGAAGATGCGCTCCACCTTCATCGCCGTGTCCCTGCTGGTGGCCAATGTGCTGAACCTGATCGTGGCCCCCCAGGCCGTGGGCTGGATGAGCGACCACTTTGCCGGGCCCCACGGGGCGGATGCGGAGTCCCTGCGGCTGGCCCTGCTGATCCTGGCCCCCACGGGCTTCTGGGCCGTCGCGCACTTTGTCCTCGCCGTGCGCACCGTGGTCGAGGAACAAAAGGCGGCGATCGGCTACATCTAGATCGATATCCCTCCCGAAATCCCTGTTGGAGTTGATCCTTGGAACCGCTGAAGTCCTACATCGATGGCGCCTGGGTGCGCCCGCTGACCTCCACAGACACCTGCGACGCCATCAACCCGGCGACGGAACAGGTCTGCGCCATCGTGGCCATGGGCGGGGCCGATGATGTCGACCGCGCCGTGACGGCTGCCCGCCGCGCCTTCGCCACCTGGGGCTTCACGACCCTCGACGAACGCGTGGCCCTGGTGCGCAGGCTGGTGGCCAATTTCGAGGCCCGCTACGACGAGATGGTCAAGGCCATCACCACCGAGATGGGCGCGCCCTACACCCTGTCCTTCAACAGCCAGGCCGCCTGCGGCCCGGGGCATTTGAACGCGGCCATCGAGGCGGCGCTGGCGCTGGAATGGGAAAAGACCATCAGCAATGGCGGTGCCCGGCTGGTGCTGGAGCCCATCGGGGTGGCGGGTCTCATCACCCCCTGGAACTGGCCGGTGAACCAGCTGGCGGCCAAGCTCGGCCCCGCCCTGCTGGCCGGCTGCACCGTGGTGCTGAAGCCCAGCGAGGTATCGCCCCTGTCGGCCCAGCTGCTGGCGGAGTTCGTCGACGCCGCGGGCTTTCCGCCGGGCGTGTTCAACATGGTGCACGGGGCGGGTCCGGTGGTGGGCCATGCGCTCTCCACCCATCCGGAGGTGGACGTGGTGTCCTTCACCGGCTCCACCCGGGCCGGCATCCAGGTGGCCAAGGCCGCGGCCGACACGGTCAAGCGCGTGTCGCAGGAACTGGGCGGCAAGTCCCCCAACATCGTCTTCGCCGACTCCGGTCTCGAGGCCTCGGTAGAGGCGGGCGTGCGGCGTTGCTTCGGCAATTCGGGCCAGTCCTGCAACTCGCCCACCCGCATGCTGGTGGAGGCCTCCGCCTATGAAGAGGCCGTGGCCATCGCCGGCCAGATCGCGTCCAGCATCAAGGTCGGCAATCCCGAGGAGCCCGGCCCGCACCTCGGTCCCGTGGTCAATCGCAGCCAGTTCGAGAAGATCCAGACGCTGATCCAGGCGGGCATCGACGAGGGCGCGCGCGTGGTGGCCGGCGGCCCCGGCAAGCCCGAGGGCTTCGAGACCGGCTATTTCGTGAAGCCCACCGTCTTTGCCGATGTCACCAACCAGATGACCATCGCCCGGGAGGAGATCTTCGGCCCGGTGCTGGCCATGATCCCGTTCAAGGACATCGAAGACGCCATCGCCATCGCCAACGACACCCCCTATGGCCTCGCCGCCTATGTCCAGACCAAGGACATGGACAAGGCCCACTACGTGGCCCGGCGGCTGCGGGCGGGGATGGTGAGCCTGAACGGGGCCAGCCAGGCCTATGACGCGCCCTTCGGCGGCTACAAGCAGTCGGGCAATGGTCGGGAATGGGGCGGCTTCGGTCTGCACGACTATCTCGAATACAAGTCGATCAACGGCTACTGAGCCGCGCGCACAGGATTTCCGACGATGCAGGTTTCCGGATGAAACTGAAGGATATCAAGACCTTCGTCGTCGGCAATCCGCCGCCTCATTTCGGCGGGCGCTACTTCGTGTTCGTCAAGCTGACCACCGATGACGGCATCTCCGGCATCGGCGAGGCCTATTGCGTGCCCTTCAGCCCGCATCTGGTGGCCAAGATGCTGGAGGATGTGTTCCACCGCTATGTGGCGGGCCAGGACCCGCACGACATCGAGGTGATCTGGCGCCGGGTCTATTCCAGCGGCTTCACCCAGCATCCGGACCTGACCCTGATGGGGGTGCTGAGCGCCCTCGAGATGGCCTGCTGGGACATTGTCGGCAAGGCGGCGGACCAGCCGGTCTACAAGCTGCTGGGCGGCAAGGTGCACGAGCGCCTGCGGGCCTATACCTACATCTATCCCCGCCCCGGGGATCAGACGGACGTCTATCACGACCCGGACCTGGCGGCAGAGCGGGCCCAGATCTATCTGGCGCAGGGTTTCACCGCCCTGAAGTTCGACCCGGCCGGCCCCTACACCGCCTTTGACGGCCGCCAGCTGAACCTCGAAGCGCTGGACCTGTCCGAGCGGTTCGCCCGGACCCTGCGCGAGGCGGTGGGCTCGAAGGCGGACCTGCTGTTCGGCACCCACGGCCAGATGACCGCCGCCGGTGCGATCCGGCTGGCCCGGCGGCTGGAGCCCTATGATCCCCTCTGGTTCGAGGAGCCGACGCCCCCCGACGCACCGGACGAGATGGCCAGGGTGGCCCGCGCCACCTCCATCCCCGTGGCGGCGGGGGAGCGGCTGACCACCAAGTACGACTTCCACCGGATGCTGGCCGCTGGTGCCGCCGCGATCCTGCAGATGAATCTCGGTCGGGTGGGCGGCATCCTGGAGGCCCGCAAGATCGCGGGCATGGCCGAGTGCTACCACGCCCAGATCGCCCCGCACCTCTACTGCGGCCCGGTGGTGGGCGCGGCCAACATCCAGGTGGCCACCTGCACTCCGAACTTCCTGATCCTGGAAGGGATCGAGGACTGGACCGGCTTCCACGCGGACATCCTGATGACTCCGATCCGCTTCGAGGACGGCTATGTCATCCCCTCGGACGCCCCGGGCCTCGGGGTGGAGCTGAACGAGGCCGTGGCCGAGGCCCATCCCTATACCGGCGACATGCTCCATCTGGAGATGACGCAGTATCCCGTCGTCTGAGGCGCGCAGGGTGGCGGACAGCTTCGATTATGTGATCGTCGGCGCGGGCACGGCCGGCTGCGTGGTGGCCAGCCGGCTGAGCGAGGACCCGCGCGTGCGCGTCCTGCTGCTGGAGGCCGGGGGCTCGGACCGGACCCTTTGGATCCAGCTGCCCATCGGCTATGGCCGCACCTATTTCGACGCCTCCATCAACTGGATGTACGACAGCGAGGCGGAACCGGCGCTGAACGGACGGCAAAGCTACTGGCCCCGGGGCAAGGTCATCGGCGGCTCCGGCTCCATCAACGCCATGGTCCATGTGCGGGGACGGCCGGAGGATTTCGACGACTGGCGGGACCTGGGCAATCCCGGCTGGGGCTTTGACGACGTCCTGCCCTTTTTCAAGCGGTCGGAGGATTTCGACGGCCC
>DAINBM010000001.1:20324-27623 GCA_036732965.1 Caulobacteraceae bacterium
GCTGATGATTGTCGCAGCCCGCATCGACCAACGGAGCCTCCCAGCCTCCGCGGCGTCCTCGATCTCCCGTGCGGTCTCTGTCTCATTGTGCACGCGTTGCCAATCGGCGGGCCACCGGCGGGCCGCAGCATGTGACCGACATCACCGACCGTGCCCATCCCCTGTGCCGGGTGTTCGTGGCGACCGGGCAGGCGCTGGGCTTTCCCGAGAGCCGCGACTTCAACGGTCCCGCCGGCGAGGGGGTCGGCATCTATCAGATCAACACCCGCAACGGTCTGCGGGCCTCCACCGCCAATGCCTATCTGCGTCCCGCGCTCCGGCGGGGGAACCTGCAGCTCGTGACCCGGGCCCGCGCCACCCGCATCCTGTTCGAGGGCGGCCGCGCCACAGGCGTGGAATACGAGCGGGGCGGCGTCCGCACCATGGTCCGCGCCGGGCGGGAGGTGGTGCTGTGCGGCGGGTCCGTGGCCACGCCGCAGCTGCTGCAGCTGTCCGGGGTCGGAGACGGTGCGCATCTGCAGGGTGTGGGACTCGAGACGGTCCATCACGCGCCGGCAGTGGGACGGAACCTGCAGGACCATCTGGCGGTCTCGTATTTCTACCGCAGCAGCCGCCCGACCCTGAACGACGAACTCCGCCCCCTCACCGGCAAGATCCTGGCCGGCCTGCGCTATCTTCTCGACCGGGGCGGCCCCCTGTCCCTGAGCGTGAACCAGGGCGGCGGCTTCATCCGCAGCCGGCCGGAGCTGACCCGGCCCGACCTGCAGCTCTATTTCAGCCCGGTGAGCTATACCCAGACGCCCCTGTCGGAGCGACGGCTGCTGAACCCCGATCCGTTCAGCGCCTTTCTGCTGTCCTTCAACGCCTGCCGCCCCACGAGCCGGGGCGAGATCCTGATCCGCTCCGCCGACCCCCTCGCCGCCCCCGCGATCCGGCCCAACTATCTGTCCACCGACCAGGACGTGGCGGATGCCGTGGCGGGGTCGCGCCTTCTGCGACAGATCGCTGCCACCGCGCCGCTCTGCGATATCATCACCGACGAGCTGGTGCCCGGCCGCCACCTGCAGACCGATGCGGAACTGCTGGGCGACTTCCGCGACCGGGCGGACACGGTCTATCACCCCGTCTCCACCTGCCGCATGGGGCCGGATCCGGTGACGTCGGTGGTGGACACCCGGCTGCGGGTCCACGGGATCGGCGGACTGCGGATCGTCGACGCCTCCATCTTCCCGACCATCACCTCGGGCAATACCAATGCCCCCACGGTGATGGTAGCGGAGAAGGGCGCGGACATGATCCGCGCGGATGCCCGCAGCGACGCCTCCGCCTGACCGGTCAATTTATTTTACCGATCCCGTCCATATGCTAGGCTCCACCCAGAGGATCAGGGGACAGGGCCATGCAGAACCGGATCGACCTGCGCAAACTGCCGCCGCTGAAGTCATTGAAGGGGTTCGAGGCGGCCACCCGGCACCAGAGCATCCGCGAGGCGGCGGACGAGCTGTGCCTCACCCACCCCGCCGTCAGCCACCAGGTCCAGCTGATCGAGGAGGCGCTCGGCATCGCCCTGTTCGCCCAGGAGGGGCGCCGGATCGTCTCCACCGAGGAGGGACGCGTCCTCTACCCTTACGTCCGCGCCGCCTTTGAATCCCTGATCGAGGGGGTGGAGGCCGCCCACCGCCATGCCACGGACAAGCCGCTGCGGGTGCAGGCCTATGTCACAGCCTCCATCCGCTGGCTGGCGCACCGGGTGCCGGGCTTCCTCAAGGCCCATCCGAACCTGCGGGTCACCATGAACACCTGCGCTCCGGACTGGGCGTTCGACGACGTCCATGCCGATGTGGGCCTCGTCTATTGCGAGACGCCGCCGCCGCCGAAGTATCACTGGACACCGCTGTTCGATTACAGTCTCACCCCCGTCTGCACGCCGGAGCGGGCGGCCCTGCTGGGGGAGCGGCCGGAACCGGGGGATCTGACCGACCAGCCCCTGATCATGATCCACACGGAACGACTGAACTGGGAGACATGGTTTGCCTCGGCCGGGATCTCCCCCCCGGACACCGCGCCCTACATCCTCGTCGACACCCTGGCCATGGCCCTGGAACTGGCCCTGGCCGGCGAGGCCATCGCCCTGGTCAACGGGCCGTTCGCGGAGCGGGAGATGGCCAGCGGCCAGCTGGTCCGGCCGGTGGCGCACACGGCCGTCTGCCCCGGTGCCTGGGGCCTGATCTGCCGGGCGGAACTGAAGGACAGCCCGCGGATCGCCAACTTCCTCGACTGGATGACGGCCGGTGTCACACCCCACGGCCTGCCGGCGACGGCCGCGCCGCTGGCACCGGCGCTATGACAGGCTGAACCAGGCGGACTTGGACTGCAGATAGCCCTCGAGGCACTCCATCGACTTGTCCCGCGTATTGCCCGACTGCTTGTAGCCGCCGAAGGGCTGGGTCATGTCCCCGTCGCCGAAGCAGTTGACCCAGACGACCCCGGCCTCGAGCGCCTTGACCATCCGGTGTGCGCGCTTCAGGTCCGCGGTCCAGACGCTGGCGGCGAGGCCGTAGACGGAGTCGTTGGCCAGCCGCACCGCGTCGGCTTCCGTCTCGAACCGGATCAGGCTGGCGACGGGACCGAAGATCTCCTCCTGCGCCACGGACATGGCGGATCCGACCCCGGTGAACAGGGTGGGCAGCACATAGGCCCCGTCCGGCCGCTGAGGGTCGGCACCGCCGCCTAAGGCCAGCGTCGCCCCCTCCGCCACCCCCGCGGCGATCCGGGCCAGCACCCCCTGCTGGTGGGGACGGCAGACCATGGGGCCGAGGCTGGTGGCCGGGTCCAGGGGATCGCCGGGACGATAGAGCTCCGCCGCCCGGCGGGTGAAGGCGGTGACGAAGGCGTCGTGCAGGTCCGCATGCACCAGCAGACGCGAGCCCGCATTGCAGACCTGCCCGGCATTGTCGAAGATTCCCCGGACGGCAGCGTCGACAGCCACGTCCAGATCCGCGAGATCCGGCAGGAAGACCTGCGGGCTCTTGCCGCCGGTCTCCAGCGCCACCCGCTTCAGGTTCGACTGGCCCGCCGCGATCATCAACTGGCGTCCGGTGGCCGTCGACCCGGTGAAGCTGATCTTGGCCACGTCCGGATGCAGGGCCAGCGCCGCCCCCGCCACGGGACCGAGACCATTGACCACATTGAACACTCCGGGCGGTCCGCCCGCCTCGACGAACAGCTCCGCCAGCCGGATCGGGCTGAGGGCCGAGCGCTCCGACGGTTTCAGCACCACGCAGTTGCCCGCCGCCAGCGCCGGCGCGATCTTCCAGGTGGCCATCAGCAGGGGGTAGTTCCAGGCGGAGATGGCCCCGACCACGCCCAGCGGCTCCCGGTGGATCAGATGCAGGGCGTCGGCCACGGTGTGGGTCACCGCGCCCTCGATCTTGTCGATGCACTCCCCGAAATAGCGCAGGGTGACCACCGTCTCCGGCACATCCACACCCAGCATGTCGCTGACCGGCTTGCCCATGGACAGGCTGTCCAGCAGGGCCAGTTCCACCGCGTTCTGCTCCACCAGATCGGCGAAACGGGCGAAGATCGCCATCCGCGCCCGGGGGGCCATAAGGCGCCAGCGCCCGTCGTCCCAGGCGGCCCGGGCCGAGGCCACCGCCCGGTGGATGTCCGCGGCCCCGCCGCAGGCCATCTCAGCCAGCACCGTCCCGTCCGCGGGATTGATCGCCGCAAGCACGGCCCCGTCCAGGGCGGGCCCCTGCCGTCCATCGATGAACAGGCCCGTGGGCAGGGTCAGCCCCGCCGCATGGGCGGCCCAGGCGGCACGATCGGTCGGGATGGACGCGCTCATCCGCGCTTGGCCACCACCTCGTAGCCGGGCTCCTCCGGCTCGTCGTCGGTCATCTGGTCGGGGAAGCCCACGCCCAGCACCTTGACGCCGCAGGGCTCCTCGTAGCGGCGGATGATGTTGGGGGAGAATTCCCGCGGCCCGTACTTGGCGGCGCTTTCCTTGAAGATGTTCAGCACCAGGGGTGACAGCTCCAGCGGCACGTTCAGGTCCTGGGCCAGCTGGTCGAACAGGCCCACGTCCTTGATCACCAGGTCCATGGTGAAGTTGATGTCGCGGCTGCCGTTCAGGATCACCTGGCTCTCGGTCTCGTGCACGAAGGAATTGCCGGACGAGATGCGGATGGCCTCATAGGCGGTGTTCATGTCCATGCCCGCCACCTTGCAGGTGGTCAGCGCCTCGGCGAGGGCCACCAGATGGACGGTGCACAGATAGTTGGTCACCACCTTCAGCTTGGACGCGCTGCCCAACTCACCGGTGTGCAGGATGCGGCGGCCCATGACCGTCAGCACCGGCAGGGCATGCTCGAACGCCTCGCGCCGCCCGCCGGCGAAGATGGCGATATTGCCCGTGTCCGCCCGGTGACAGCCCCCGGAGACCGGGCATTCCAGGATCATGGCCCCCTTCGCCTCCACCAGGGCCCCAAGACGCAGCACCTCGGCATGGTCGGTGGTGCTCATCTCCATCCAGGTCTGGCCGGGGCGCAGGGCCTGGAGGAAGCCGTCCGGCCCCTCCGCCACCGCGGCGGTGGCAGCGGGCGACGGCAGGCAGGTGATGAGAATGTCCACCTGCTCGGCCATCTCCTTCGGCGAGGCGGCGGCCTTGGCCCCGCGGGCGACGAAGCCGGCCACCAGCTCCGGATCCAGGTCGCGCACCGTCACGTCGTGACCGTTGCGCACGAGACTGCCGGCCAGCTTGCCGCCGACATTTCCAAGACCGATGAAGCCGATTTTCATGAGTGAGACCTGACACAGGGCGGGAGGGGAACGGGGCACGCGGCCCCCATGTGCGGCCTAGCTAGGGAGCCGCCCCCACCGACGACAAATGAAAATTTTGACCCGATAGCCAAATTTAATTGGGGGATTGCGGGCAAGAGCTTGCCCGAAGGACCTTGAAGCCGGACCTTGAACCGCGCCTCAATCGGAGCATGTCCGTGACCCCTGCCGCCCCCGCCGGTGCCCCCCTGCCCGCCACCATGTGCGCCATGCTGCTCACCGGCCACGGCGGTTACGACCGCCTTGTCTGGCGGACCGACATGCCGACGCCGCAAGCCGGACCCGGAGAAGTGCTGATCCGGGTCGGTGCCGCTGGGCTGAACAATACCGACATCAACACCCGGATCGGCTGGTACGCCCAGACAGCGCCCGCCGACGGCCCGGTGGCGGAGGGCGGCTGGGCCGGGGATGCCCTGGCCTTCCCCCGCATCCAGGGCGCCGATGTGTGCGGCCGGATCGTGGCTGCGGGACCGGGGGTCGGGCCCAGCCGGATCGGCCAGCGCGTACTCGTGCAGTCCTGCCTCGTCTCCCTGCGCGGGGACGGCCCGGACACCTGGCTGGGGTCGGAGCGGGACGGCGGCTTTGCCCAGTTCGTGGCCGTGCCCGCCGCCGATGCCCATGCCATCGACAGCCCGCTGAGCGATGTGGAGCTGGCCTCGTTTCCCTGTTCCTACGGCACGGCGGAGAACCTGCTGACCCGGGCGGGTGTCAGGGCGGGGGAGCGGGTTCTGGTCACCGGGGCCTCCGGCGGGCTGGGCTCGGCCGCCGTGCAGCTGGCGGCGCGGCGGGGGGCGGAGGTGATCGCCGTGGTCTCCGCCGACAAGCGCGACGCCTGCGCGGACCTGGGGGCCGCACGGCTGGTGACCCGGGATGAGGACCTGCTCGGCCTCCTGGGCCAGAACAGCCTCGACGTGGTGATCGACGGGGTCGGCGGACCGGGCTTTTCCGCCCTGCCCGGCCTGTTGAAGCCCCGGGGACGCTATGCCGTGTCGGGGGCGGTGGCGGGCGCGAGGGTTCAGCTGGACCTGCGCCAGCTCTATCTGAAGGACCTCACCTTCTTCGGCTGCACGGCCCAGACGGCGGACGTCTTTGCGGCCCTGATCGGTCACATCGCGCGCGGCGAGGTCCGGCCGCTGGTGGCCGCCGTATTCCCGCTTCAGGATCTGGTGGCCGCCCAGGAGATGTTCCTGGCCCGAAGGCACGTGGGCAAGCTGGTCGTCGTGCCGCCGGCGTGAGCGGTTGGGCGTCCTTCGAGACGGGCTTCGCCCGCCTCAGGATGACGAAGGGTGGCGGCTCCAAAACAGTCGTCAGGGTGAGGAGCGGGGAACCCGCGTCTCGAACCCCGCAGCGGCCTCAGCCCTCCCCGCTCACATAGCGCGGGTCATGCGGCGTGCGGCTGAAGATCCGGCGCACCAGGGGCTCGAAGGCCGACAGGGGCAGGGTGTCATACTCGGGATCGAAGGACGCCTGGTCCCACGCCTCGCAGAAGTGGACCGCGGCCTCATACCAGGGATGGTCCTTGAAGCGGTCCCGCATGTTCCGGTCCCCGCCCATGTGATGGACGTAGTAGTAGGCCTGGAACAGGCCGTGCTGCTCCACGATCCAGGTCACCTCCGGCCGGACATAGGGGCGGATGATGCCCGCCGCGATCTCCGCATGGTTGTACGGGGCCAGCTCGTCGCCAATGTCATGGATCAGGGCGGCGACCACCATCTCGTCATCGGCACTGTCCCGCATGGCCCGGGTGGCGGTCTGCAGCACATGGCCCAGCCGCGAGAGGGGATAGCCCTCCAGCGAATGATCGAGGCGTTGCAGGGTCTCGAGGATGCGGTCGGGCAGGCCCACGGCGAAGTCGCGCTCCGACTGGTCCAGCAGTTCGTAGTCCTCGGCCGTGCCGTCCTTCATCTGACGGAAGCTGACGATCTTGCCCATGGGTCGGAGCTCCTTTCGGGTGCGGATCAGGCGGCGGCGTCGCGGCGCAGGACCCGGTAGAGGCTGCGCGGACCGTCGATGTCGATATAGCAGCCCTGCAGGTGGCGCAGGCCCTCCGCCGGGTCGAAGCTGGTGCGGCCGTGCAGCAGGCGGACATTGTCGAACATGACCAGATCCCCGTCCTCCAGCAGGAAGCGGATCTCGAAGGCCGGGTCCCGGAGCATGTGGTCGAACACCTTGCGGGCACGGTAGTAGGTGTCCAGCCGCTCCGGTGCCATCAGGGGCACATAGTCCAGCCGCGGGCTCATGTGGATGCCGCGGATGGCCCCGGTGATGTCCAGCTCGATGGGCGGAGCGCTGGCCACCAGCTCCGTCACCGGGTCCTGGAAGCGGAAGCGCACCGGGGTCTCGCTGAGGGCGGCAAAGGCCTCCGGGTCCCGCTCGCGCAGGGCCGTGGCCACGGCGAACCCATCCACCAGGGTCGAAAGCCCGCCCGTGGTCTCGTTGGTGAGGCAGTGCAACAGC
>DAINBM010000002.1:0-19158 GCA_036732965.1 Caulobacteraceae bacterium
GCATCGGCAAGGACGGCCCCGGTCGAGCCCAGCAGGTTGCGAACTGGATCCGCGGAGGCGACGTTCCAGCTGGGATCGGCCGGCGTGTAGGACATCAGCGACATCAACAGAGCCAGCCCGAACAGGGCCGTGGCCCCGCCCCTGAGACGGGTGGTCCAGGACGCGCGCCAGACGAGGCGCAGGCGCGACCAGGTCTGGACCAGGAGGTGCGTCGGGGGCTCGGCGGCCGTATGGGCCATGCTCAGATCTCCGGATGCGCGATACGGGCAGGAGGTGAAGCCGGAACCCTGGGCCAGGAGCCGTTAATGCCACGTTTACCAGACGCC
Source organism: Caulobacteraceae bacterium (assembly GCA_036732965.1). Taxonomy (GTDB): domain Bacteria; phylum Pseudomonadota; class Alphaproteobacteria; order Caulobacterales; family Caulobacteraceae; genus CAIMFV01. The sequence goes on from DAINBM010000002.1 coordinate 327, forward strand.
CCGGATCGCGCCGGCAAGGCCGATTGTCCGCGGGTGTGATCTGGACCTGACCCCCGGGAAGGGCCAGATAGGGGACATGCACATCGACACCGATTTTGACGTCGCCATTGCCGGCGGCGGACTGACCGGGGCGACCCTGGCCCTGGCCCTCGACCAGGCAGGGTTCTCCGTGGCCCTGGTGGACGCGAACCTGCCCGTCGCCATGCAGTCCGCGACCTTTGACGGTCGCGCCTCGGCCATTGCCTTCACCGCCATGCGGCAGTGGCGCAACCTGGGACTCGAGGACCTGCTGACGACCGCGGCCCAGCCTATGGAACGGATCGTCGTGACCGATGGTCGCGCCCCGGGCGCGGGCGCGGGTCCCGCCCTGCCCGTCCGGATGTCCATATCGGCCCGGGACCTGGGCGAGGCGGAGGGCGGAGAGCCCCTCGGCTGGCTGATCGAGAACACCCGGGTCCTCGCGGCCCTGCTGGCGGCCCTGGACCGGTCCGGGGTCACGGTCCTGCGACCGGCCTCGGTGACCGGGGCGGAGATCGCCGGCAACGGCGGCCGACTGACCCTGGACACCGGACAGACCCTTCGCGCCCGGCTGCTGGTCAGCTCGGAGGGGCGGCGGTCGGTCCTGCGCGAGGCGGCCGGCCTGACCGTGGAGACCTCCGGCTACGGCCAGACGGGGGTGGTGGCGACCGTGGCCCTCGCCCGGCCCCACGACGGCACGGCCTGGCAGCACTTCATGCCTGCGGGCCCCCTGGCCATCCTGCCCCTGACCGGGGATCGCGCCTCCCTGGTCTGGACAGAGCGGGACGATCGCGCCCGGGCCCTCCAGTCCATGCCCGAGGCGGCCTTCACGGCCCTTCTGGCGCGTCGGTTCGGGGACGATCTCGGTCGTCCGACCCTGATCGGCCCGCGCTTCGCCTATCCCCTGTCCGCACAGCGGGTCAGTGCCGTCACGGCACCGCGTCTGGCCCTTGTCGGGGACGCCGCCCATGGACTGCACCCGATTTCCGGCCAGGGCCTCAATCTCGGCCTCAAGGACGTGGCGGCCCTGACGGAGGTGCTGTCAGACGCCCGCGACCTCGGCGAGGACATCGGCGGGACCCTGGTCCTGGATCGCTATGCCCGGTGGCGGCGTCTGGATGTGGCCGGGGCCGTGACCGCTGCGGATCTGATCGCCCGGGTGTTTTCCAGCGACCATGACAGCCTGCGCTGGCTCCGGGGCCTGGCGCTGGGCGTGGCCGACCGTTCGCCGACGATCCGGCGGGTTCTGGCGCAGGAAGCCGGGGGCGCCGCCGGAGATCTGCCGCGCACCCTCGCCCTCGGCTGATCGATGGGCTGACCCACCGGAGGACCGTTCTCAGCGGCCGATGCTAGCCCGGGCCTTCTGTCGCTTGGGCCGGGCCGAGGGGGTGGACGCGTCCGGCTCCCCGGCCTGCAGCACGGTCATCAGGCCTTCCCGCAACTGGTGGATGCGCCGGGTATCCTCCAGCTTTCCCCCGTCAAGGGTCGCCACATAGAAGGCGTCCACCGCCCGTTCCCCGTAGCAGTCGATATGCGCGGACAGGATGGTCAGCTCGGCCGTGGCAAAGGTGCGGGCCAGCGCCTCCAACAGACCCGGCCGGTCGCGGCCCGACACCTCCACCACGGTGGCGCTTTCCGAGGCGCTGTTGTCCACCGAGACCGTGGACGCCACGGAAAACGCCGCCGCGCGTCCGGGGTCGGACCACCGCACGGCCTCGACCCGGGCCGGTTCCCCGCGCCCGGCGGCCTCGAGGGCCTCCACCAGGCGCGCCGTTCCCTGGGGATGGTCACATCCGAAGGGGGCGCCCGCCATGTCCTGGACGAGGAAGATGTCCAGCGCCTGGCCGGCGCTGGAGGTATAGACCCGGGCACCCACGACATTGGCCCCCATCCCGGCCATCACCCCCGCCAGGTCCGCAAACAGTCCGCGCCGGTCCAGGGCCGCCACCGACACCTCGGCCACGGGGGAGTCGCGCCGGATCTCGGACGCGGCGGCCGCCCCGCCCTGGGTCCCGGCCCGGCGGATCAGGGCGTAGTGGCGCATCTGCTCCTCGGGAGAGAAGGCCGTGAAATAGGCGTCCTCCATCTGCCGGGCCCAGTCGCGGAGGTCCGGTGAGGGGTCGCCGGACCAGCTGACCAGGGCGGCGCGGGCGGCATCGGCCTGGGCCCGGCCGGCGGGTTCCGCGGCCGCATCGGCACGTCCGCCCCGGAAGGTGGCCTCGGCCGCGGCATAGAGATCCCTCAGCAACTGGCCCTTCCAGCCGTTCCAGACACCGGGACCCACGGCCCGGATGTCGCAGACGGTCAGGATCAGCAGGGTCCGCAGCCGCTCCGGATCCTGGACAATGCGCACGAAGTCGGCGACGGTCCGGGGGTCGGTCACGTCCCGCTTCTGGGCGAAGTCGGACATGATCAGGTGGTGCTCCACCAGCCAGGCCACCGCCTCGACCCGGCTGGCGGACAGCCCCAGACGCTCGCAGGCGGATCGGGCGGCGCGGGCCCCGGCCAGCTCCTGTCCCCCCTCCCCGCCCTTGCCGGTGTCATGCAGCAGCATGGCCAGGAACAGAACCTCCACGTCCTCCACCATGGGGGCGATGGACACGGCCAGGGGGTGGTCGTCCACCAGACGGCCGGCGAAGATATCCGCCATCACGCCCACGGCGCGCAGGGTGTGCTCGTCCACCGTGTAGGAGTGGTACATGTTGAACTGCATCTGGGCGACGACCCGCCCGAACTCGGGCAGGTAGCGCCCGAGCACACCGGCCTCGTTCATCAGCTCCAGTGTCTTGAAGGTGTGCCGACCCCGGGCCAGGATGTCGAGAAACACCTCCGCTGCCGCCGGGTCGCGTCGCAGCCGCGGTGTGATCAGGTCCAGGGACCGGCTGACCGCCGAGAAGGCGTCAGGGTGAAGGTCGTGGTTGGTCTTGTCCGCCAGCCGGAACAGCGACAGCATCCGGATCGGGTCACTGGCCAGGACACCCGGGTCGGTGAGGGTCAGCCGGCCCGCCTCCTCGACGAAGCCCGGGGCCACCACCTTGCGCCCGGCCCGGAAGCGCTGGGGCAGGAACCGGGACAGGCCCTGCGGGCTGCGCTTGGCCTGATCGGCTTCGAGCTTGGCACAGAACACCCGGGTGAGGGATCCCACCTCCCGCGCGATCAGGAAATACCGGCGCATGAAGCGCTCCACCCCGGTCTCCAGGGGTTCGGAGCCCCCGTCGCGCATCGGGCGGTCCAGATAGCCCATGCGCCGGGCGATTTCCGGCTGGAGGTCGAAGGACAGGCGCTCCTCGGCCCGGCCGGTGGCATAGTGCAGATGCGCCCGCACGGCCCACAGGAAGTCGAAGGCGCGGATGAAGGCCTTCAGCTCCCGGGTGGTGAACTCCTCCAGGCGGATGAACTCCGCCGGACGATCGGACGGGTGCAGGTACTGGGCGATCCAGAACAGGGTGTTGAGGTCGCGAAGCCCGCCCTTGCCCTCCTTGACGTTGGGCTCGACCATGTAGCGGGAGGCCCCCGCCCGGGCGTGGCGATCGTCCCGTTCCTTCAGCTTGGCGGCCACGAACTCCGCCCCCGTCCCCTCGGCCACGTCCTTGCGGAACCGGCGGCGCAGGTCGGCACTGAGGGTCTCGTCGCCGGTCAGGTGGCGGGCTTCCAGCAGGGCCGTGCGGATGGTGAAGTCCTCCCGCGCCAGACGGACGCATTCCTCGACGGTCCGGGACGCGTGGCCGACCTTGAAGCCCAGATCCCACAGGGCATAGAGCATGTACTCGATCACGCTCTCCGCGTGCGGCGTCTGCTTGTAGGGCCGCAGGAACAGGAGATCGACGTCGGAGAACGGGGCGAGCGCGCCGCGGCCATAGCCCCCGACGGCCAGCAGGGCCAGACGCTCGCCCTCCGTCGGGTTCCGGGCCCGGAACATGTGCACTGTGGTGAAGTCGTAGAGGGCCGAGATCACCTCGTCGACCACATGGCTCAGCAGCTGGGCGGTCTCGATGCCGCCCGCCCCGGCCTCGAGGCGCTCCTTGGCGATCATCCGGCCGCGGAACAGGGCCGCGCGCAGGACGTCCAGCGCCCGGCGCCGCTGCTCGGCCTCGTCGCCCAGGGCATCGAGCGCGGCGGTGGTGAGTTGCGCGCGCAGACGATGACCGTCGACGACGTGCTCGATGCGGGTGGGGCGAAGGCGACGGGCCATGGGTCCACGTTAGGCCGGTTTGCCGTCGGCGCAATGGCCGAAGGCACCCTTTGGCGGTTCAGGTGTCGGTGAGAAGCGAACGGAGGCGGTAGAGGGCTTCGAGGGCCTCCCGGGGAGACAGGGTGTCCGGCTCCAGTCCGCGCAGGGCCTGCTCGACCTTCGACACCTGGACCACCACCGGGGGGGCACGCTCCGCGAACAGCGGGAGATCATCCAGCCGGGCCGGGGAGTTCGGGGTGGATTCCAGCCGCTGCAGGACCTCCCGCGCCCGCGCCACCACGGCGGGCGGCACCCCTGCGAGGCGCGCGACCTGGACCCCGTAGGAGCGGTCCGCCGCCCCTTCCACGGCCTCGTGCAGGAAGACCAGGTCCCCGTTCCACTCCCGCGCGCGCAGGGACAGGTTGCTCACATGCCCGAGGCGTCCCTGCAGCTGGGCCAGCTCGTGATAGTGCGTGGCGAACAGGGTCCGGCAACGGTTCACATCGTGCAGCGCCTCGGCCGCGGCCCAGGCGATGGCGAGGCCGTCATAGGTCGCGGTGCCCCGGCCGATCTCGTCCAGCACCACCAGCGAGCGGTCGGTGGACTGGGTCAGGATGGCGGCGGTCTCCACCATCTCCATCATGAAGGTGGAGCGGCCGCGGGACAGGTCGTCCCCGGCCCCCACCCGGCTGAACAGGCGATCCACCAGACCGAGGCGGAAGCGCCGGGCGGGCACGAACGCCCCCGCCTGGGCCAGCACGGCCAGCAGGGCGTTCTGGCGCAGGAAGGTGGACTTGCCCGCCATGTTCGGGCCGGTGACGATGGCCAGCCGCGCCGCCGTCTGGCCGGACCCGTCCAGCCGGCAGTCGTTCGGGGTATAGGGCTCGCCGCTGCGACGCACGGCCTGCTCGACCACCGGATGCCGGGCCGCTTCCGCCTCGAACGCCGTGGACAGGTCAAGCTCGGGCCGCACCGCGTCCGCCTCGTCCGCCCATTCGGCGAGGGCGGCAGCCACATCCAGCACGGACAGGGCAAAGGCCGCCTGGCGGATGGGATCGGCCAGCTGTTCGGCCCGGACGCGGAAGGCCTCGAAGGTCTCCAGCTCCATGGCCCGGGCCCGGTCCGCCGCCTGGGAGATCCGGGCGTCCAGATCCGCCAGTTCCGCCGTGGTGAAGCGCACCTGGTTGGCTGTGGTCTGGCGATGGATGAAGCTGGTGTTCCAGGGGGGCTGGAACAGGGTCTCGGCCTGGCGGGCGGTGGTGTCGACGAAATAGCCCAGCACGGCATTGTGGCGGATCTTCAGGCCAAGGCCGGTCTCCTGCTGCAACCGCGCCTCGAGGGTGGCGACCACCCGGCGGCTGTCGTCCCGCAGGGCCCGGGTCTGGTCCAGGTCCGGGCGATAGCCCCGGGCGACAAAGCCCCCGTCCCGGGCCTGCTGGGGAAGATCCGCGTCCAGCCCGAGGGTCAGGTCCTGGGCCAGATGCGCCAGGGCCGGCTCCCGGGCCAGGGTCAGGTCGTCCAGCGCCGCAGCCAGCTCCGCCGGAAGGCTGTCCAGGGGGGCGCGATCCCGGCCGAACCGGGCACAGAGGCTCTCACCGGCGGCCAGTCCCGCCCGCAGCACACCGAGGTCCCGGGGCCCGCCCCGGCCGAGCACAAGGCGCGACAGGCTGCGGGCCATGTCGCCGGCCGCCTTGAGGCCGGCGCGCAGGTCCTCCCGAAGCCGCCGGTCGGCCTTGAGAAAGGCCACCGAATCCAGGCGGGCATTGATGGCCTCGACGGACATCAGCGGCCGGGAGATCCGGTCGGCCAGCAACCGGGCCCCCGGGGCGGTGACCGTCCGGTCGATCACCGACAGCAGCGACCCCTCCCGCCCGCCGGTGGTGGTGCGGTCGATCTCCAGACTGGTCCGGGTGGCCGGGTCGATGGCCATGGACTGGGCCCCGGCCGCCCGGCGCGGTGCCGCAAGCGCGGGCAGGCGGCCCGCCTGGGTCATTTCCAGATGGGCGGCGATCAGTCCCAGGGCCACGACCTCTGCGGTGGCGAGACCTCCGAAACCGTCCAGCGTGTCGACCCCGTACAGCCGCCGGACCCGGGTGTCGGACGCCGCAGGATCAGCCAGCGCTGCGGGCATGGGCTGGAGGAGCCCGCCCCCGGCCTTCAGGGCCGCGACCAGGGCCGCGTCCGCGAGCAACCGGTCGGCGACGAGGGTCTCCGTCGGCCGCAGACTGGCCAGCATGGGCGCAAGCGCGTCCATCTCCACCTGGAAGGACCAGACCTCCCCCGTGGACAGCTCCGCCGTGGCCACCGCCGCCTGCCCGGCCCGGACGGCCACGGCCGCGAGCCGGTTGGCACCCCGGGCATCCAGCAGGGTATCCTCGGTGAGGGTGCCCGGGGTGACGACCCGGACCACGTCCCGGCGGACCACCGCCTTGGAGCCGCGCTTGCGGGCCTCGGCCGGGTCTTCCAGCTGCTCGCAGACGGCGACCCGGAATCCGGCCCGGATCAGCTTGGCCAGATAGGCCTCGGCGGCATGGACGGGCACCCCCGCCATGGGGATGTCCTCGCCGGCATGCTTGCCCCGGTAGGTCAGGGCAATGCCCAGGGCCTCCGCCGCCTGGCGGGCGTCGTCGAAGAACAGCTCGTAGAAGTCACCCATGCGGAAGAAGATCAGCGCCTCGGGGTGACGCTGCTTGACGTCGAAGAACTGCTGCATGACCGGCGTGGCGCCCGCAGGGTTCAGCGGCGGCGAAGCCGGGTGGGTCCTGGTCATGACCGCCTCAGCGCGCGGCCCGGAGGGCCTCGATCCGGTCCCACATGATGGCCGTGGCATCGATCCCGGTGAACCGCTTCAGCTGCTGGGCACCGGTGGGCGAGGTGACGTTGATCTCGGTCAGATAGTCCCCGATGACGTCCACGCCGACGAACATCAGGCCCTGGGCCTTCAGGGTCGGGCCGATGATGCCGCACAGTTCCCGGTCCCGGGCGGTCAGCTCCACCGCCTCCGCCGATCCGCCGACCCGCAGGTTGGAGCGGATCTGTCCGTCCGCCGGCACCCGGTTGATGGCGCCCACGGGCTCTCCGTCGACGATCAGGATGCGCTTGTCCCCCCGGGTCACCGCCGGCAGGAAGGCCTGACAGATCACCGGATCCCGGCTGATGGCGAAATGCAGCTCGAGCATCGCGTCGAGATTGCTGTCATCGGGCTTCAGCCGCGCCACGCCGGACCCGCCGCCACCGTAGAGCGGCTTCAGGATCATGTCCGGATGGCGATCGCGGAAGTCGAGGATGGCGTCCATGTCCCGGGTCACCAGGGTGGGGGGCTGCACCCCCGGGAAGTGGGTGACCAGGAGTTTCTCCGGCGCATTGCGCACCGCCGCTGGGTCATTCACCACGAGGGTGGCGGGATGGATGTGCTCGAGGATGTGGGTGGCGGTGATATAGGCCAGGTCGAAGGGCGGATCCTGGCGCATGAGGACCACGTCGAAGTCCGCCAGCTCCAGGACCTCGAGATCCCCCTCGCGCACGGCGGGGGTCTGACCGGGCAGGACCTCGAGGCTGCGGCCGCGCGCGGTCACCCGGCGTCCCTCGAGGGCCAGCCGGTCGGGCTGGTAGGTCCACAGGCGGTGCCCGCGGGCCTGGGCGTTCAAGGCCATCAGATAGCTGGTGTCGGTCAGCGGATTGACCGCGCCGACCGGGTCCATCTGGATCGCGACCTTCAGAGACATGCGGAGCCCTTCGAATTTTCGGTGCCCATCTACGGGCATTCCCCCCCGGTTGGGAACTCCCGGGCCGGATAAATTTGACGGGGAGCGGACCCCGGCAGGCCCTACCCCTCACCCCGCCAGGCGTCCGGCACATGCACCGGCCAGCGTCCCGGTGCCAGGGCCACCAGATCGAGGCGCACATCCAGGTCGCGCCAGCTGGCCCGCTGGGCTGCGAGGGCTGCGGCCGCCCGCAGCAGACGCCGCTGCTGCACCGGTCCGAGGGCGGACAGGGCCTCCTCCAGGGTGCGGCGGCGCTTCACCTCCACCACCGCCAGCACCCGGCCCCTGCGGGCAAGGAGATCGATCTCCCCCTGCGGCGTGCGGACCCGGAACCCGACGATGCGCCAGCCGTGCAGGAGGAGCCAGATGACAGCCACCCACTCCCCCCGACGTCCCTGCCGACGGGCAAGCTGACCCCGAGCCAGGCGATCGGGGGACGGGCGGCCGTCGGTCATGACCGGTCGACATCGCCCTTGAAGTCGAGGGCCCGGCGATAGAGGGCCCGACGGTTCAGGCCAAGCGCCCTCGCCACTTCCGTCGCGGCCTCCGCCGGTCCGGCCCGGGTCAGGGCCTCCCGCAGGGCGGCGTCCGCATCGGCCTCCGTGGCCACCGCCGCCTCCCCCGGACCGATCAGCACCACGATCTCGCCCCGGGGCGGGCCGTCGGCAAAGGTCGCGATCAGGGACGAGAGCGGCCCCCGGACGACGGTCTCGTGCAGCTTGGTCAATTCCCGGGCCACCACGGCGTCCCTGTCGCCAAGCACGACCCGCATGTCCGCGAGACTGTCCGACAGCCGGGGGCCGGTCTCGTAGAGGATCAGAGTGGCCCGGATGGCCGCCAGTTCCGCGAGGAACGCCTGCCGGGCCCCGGACTTGGGGGGCAGGAAGCCGGCGAACAGGAACCGGTCGGTGGGCAGGCCGGAGACCGCCAGGGCCGCCAGCGCCGCCGAGGGCCCGGGGGCGGCGAACACATCCAGACCGGCCTCGGCGGCGGCACGGACCAGACGGTAGCCCGGATCGGACACCAGGGGCGTTCCGGCATCGGAGACGAGCGCGATCCGGGCCCCGGCCGCCAGCTTCTCGAGGATCTGCGGTCGTCGCCACGCGTCGGTGTGATCATCATAGCGTTCGACCCGGGCCTTCAGGTCATAGGCGGACAGGAGCTTGGCCGCGACCCGGGTATCCTCGGCCAGGACAAGGTCGGCGCCCGCCAGGATGTCGATGGCGCGCAGGGTCATGTCCCGCAGGTTCCCGATGGGCGTGGCGACGACGTAGAGGCCGGGAGCCAGGGGAGCCGTCGAGGGTTGGGGCGGGGGCGGTCGCATGGGTCGATATGACCGCATTGGCGTCCAGCGCCAAGCGTTCACAGCGTCGCAGGGACGTCAGACCGGGTGGCGCTCGTTCCGCGCCTGACAGATCGCCGCATCCAGTTCCGCCGCCAGAGCGGTCCGGGCATCGGGTCCGACGTGGGTGCCGAGGTCCAGGAACCGACCGGCGGAGGCGATGCGCAGCCGCGGCAGGTCGGCATCGGGATCGTCCAGCAACACCCGGGTGAAGCCCGGAGCGGTGCTCCATATCGCCGCGGGCCCGCCCGCGCGGAACACCTCGACCCGGTCGCTGGTCACGGTCACCCGTTCCGCCCGCGCCGTGCGGCGGCGGTCCATCACCCAGAAGGCGGCGCTGACCGCGATCATGTCGGCCCCGAGAAATATCGGGGCGGGATAGGCGCCGATCACGATCATGAACCCCGCCGTGAACAGGTTGAACACGGCGAGGAGCCCGAGCACGACCCACATGCCCCGCCGGGACAGGGACCGGTTCGGTTCGACGGCGCGGTCCAGATAGACCACCGACGAGAAACGCGGGGCGTCCGGAGAGGGTTCGGCTTTTTCCACGGGCATGGCCCTGATATGGGTCCGGACCCGGCGCTCTGCCACCCCGTGCGGTCGCCAGGCAAGCCTCAGGAGTTGCCCTTGACGCCCAGCAAGATCCGGACGCTGTTCGAGCGCTTCGAGGCGGCCGATCCAGCCCCGAAGACGGAGCTCGCCTACACCTCCCCCTACACGCTGGTCGTGGCGGTCGCCCTGTCGGCCCAGGCGACGGACGTTTCGGTGAACAAGGCCACGGCCCGGCTGTTCGCCCTGGCCGACACCCCCGCGGCGATGGTGACCCTGGGCCTCGACCAGGTGACGGACCTGATCCGGACCATCGGCCTCTTCCGGAACAAGGCGAAGAACGTCCTGGCCCTGTCGCGGATCCTGCTCGACCGGCACGGGGGCGAGGTGCCCCTGGACCGGGAGGCCCTGCAGGCGCTTCCCGGGGTCGGCCGCAAGACCGCCAGCGTGGTGCTGAACGAGTTGGGGATCGAGCCCGCTGTGGCGGTGGACACCCATGTGTTCCGGGTGGCCCACCGGCTGGGTCTGGCCGACGGCCGCACCCCGGACGCGGTGGAGAAGCAGCTGAAGGCGGTGATCCCGGCACGCTGGCTCCAGCGCGCCCATCACTGGCTGATCCTGCACGGACGCTATGTGTGCGTGGCGCGCAATCCCAAATGTGCCACCTGTCCGGTGTCCGATCTCTGCCCCAGCCGTCCCAAGGTGCCGCGGGCGAAGACGGTCGCCGCCCGGACCTAGCGGCTGGTCAGGCGCTGACAGACCTCGTCCAGCTGGTCGAGGGTTTCGTAGCGGATGCGCAGTTCGCCCTTTCCGTCGTTGTAGACGAGCTGCACGGACAGCCCCAGAGCCTCGGCCAGATCATGCTCGATGGCGGCGACATCGGCATTGGCCCCGGCCGGGGCCCGCTGCGCGCGGGTCGCCGGACGCGTCGGCCGATCGGCGGCCTTGCGGGCGAGCTGCTCCGCCTGGCGCACGGACAGGCCGTGCTTGACGATGGCATCCGCCAGGAAGGCCGGGTCCGGGGCCGAGGCGATGGCCCGGGCGTGGCCGATGCTGATCCGGCCCTCGGCGAGGTGCGCCCGCACGCCTTCCGGCAGGTTCAGCAGGCGAAGCATGTTGGCCACGTGGCTGCGGCTTTTTCCGACGGTCAGGGCCACGACATCTTGTGTCCGGCCGAAACGCTCCATCAACGCCTTGTAGCCATTGGCTTCTTCGAGGGGGTTGAGGTCGGCCCGCTGGACGTTCTCGATGATGCCGATCTCGAGCACGTCCAGATCGTCGAACTCACGCACCAAAATGGGCACTTTGTGAAGCCCGGCGCGCTGGGCGGCCCGCCAGCGACGCTCACCGGCGACGATCTGGTATTCCCCGGCCGCACCCGGAGCGGGTCGGACCAGGATCGGCTGGAGGATGCCCTTTTCCCGGATCGAGGCCGCCAGATCGTCCAGGTCGGCCTCGTCGAAATACCGGCGCGGCTGATCCGGGTTCCGCCGGAGGAGCTCGATGGCCACCTCCAGCGACCCCAGCGCCTCCCCCGCCGGCACGGCCGCCTCCGCTGCGGCGAGGGCGGGATCGGATTCCCCCAGCAGGGCGGACAAACCCCGCCCCAGCCCGCGTCGTCCTGCCTGTTGTTCTGCCATGGTCTGTTCCTCAGGCTGCCACGCGACGGGCGCGCTCACGGCCAACGACTTCCCGGGCCAGACGCAGATAGGCCTGACTGCCCGCACATTTCAGGTCATAGATCAGCACCGGCTTGCCGAAGGACGGGGCCTCGGACACCCGGACATTGCGCGGAATGACGGCGTTGTAGACCTTGTCCCCGAAATGGCTGCGCACATCCGCTGCCACCTGTTCGGACAGGCTGTTGCGCCGGTCGTACATGGTCAGCACGACTCCCTGGATCTCCAGGCGCGGGTTCAGGCTGCCGCGGACCAGGTCCACCGTCCGCATCAGCTGGGTCAGGCCTTCGAGGGCGAAGAATTCGCACTGCAGCGGCACCAGCACCGCGTCCGCCGCCGTCATGGCGTTGACCGTCAACAGGTTCAGGGACGGGGGGCAGTCGATCAGGACATAGTCATAGGCCCCGGCGGCCGGCATGGCATCGATGGCGTCCCGCAGCCGGTAGGACCGGCGATTGGCCGTCCCCAGCTCGATCTCCGCCCCCGAGAGGTCCGCGTCGGAGGGCATCAGGTCGAGACCCGGAACGGTGGTATGGACCACCGTGTCGGCAATCGCCGCCCCGCCGACCAGCACGTCGTAGATGGTCCGCGCCCGCTGTTCCCGCCGGACACCCAGTCCCGTCGAGGCGTTGCCCTGCGGATCGATGTCGATGATCAACACCCGCTCGCCCACGGCGGCCAGGGCCGTGCCGAGATTGATGGCCGTGGTGGTCTTGCCCACGCCACCCTTCTGGTTGGCGACCGCCAGGACCCGGGGGCGCACAGGGGAGTCAGCGGTTGGGTCAGACACGGGCGAGCCTTTCAAGTCTTATGATCCGGCCGTCCGGACCACTGATGCTGGGCAGCAGCGCCGCGGTGAACCGCCAGGTCTTGCGGGCCTCCGCCAGTTCAGCCTCGGCATCCTTCCCCTTCAGGAAGAGTGCCACCGCCGGACCTCGGAGAACGGGGCGAGCATACTCCAAAAGTCGGGGCAGCGGGGCACAGGCCCGCGCCGTCACCACATCGACTGGGGATAAGTCGAGCGATTCGGCCCGGGCGTTGTGGACCTGTGTGGGCAGATTGAGCGCCACCGACACGGTGCGGAGAAAGGCGCACCGCTTGGCCATACTCTCGATCAGATGCACGGTCACACCCGGTCGGTCCTTCAGCAGGATCGCCAGCACCAGACCCGGAAATCCGGCGCCCGCCCCGATGTCCGCCCAGACCCGGGCGTCGGGGGCATGCTCCAGCAGCTGGGCGCTGTCGAGGGCGTGGCGATCCCAGAACTCGGCCAGGGCCGAGGGGCCCACGAGGTTCATGCGGGTGTTCCAGTCGGCCAGGAGGTCGAGATACCGGTCCATGCGCTCCATGGCTCCGGGATCGGCACCCGTCCGCAGCTGAAACCGGTCCCGGCCGTCAACGACCGCGTTCATCACATCAGGCGGCATCCGACGCTCCACGTCGAACATGACCCAGTAGGGCCGTGAGGGCACCCGGGGTCACACCTTCGATCCGGGCGGCCTGGCCGAGGGTCACCGGCCGGACCGCGGACAATTTCTCGATGGCTTCGTGGCTGAGGCCGCCCACCTGCCGGTAGTCCAGTTGCGGATCGAGGTGCAGGTCCTCATCTCGACGAAAGGCAGCGACGTCCGCGGCCTGGCGATCCAGATAGCCTGCGTAGAGGGCGTCGATCTCGATCTGCTCCCGGATCTCCCCGCTCCAGGACCGCAGCTCCGGCCAGATCTCCGCGAGGCGGTCGAGGGTCACGCCCGGACAGGCCAGCAACTGGGCGACGTCCCGGCGCTGGCCGTCCGCATTCACCGCCAGGCCGTGATCCCGGGCGGCCTTGGGGGTGAGGCTGAGACCCGCCGCCATCTGGCGTGCCGTATCGAGGGCGGCGGCCTTGTCCGCGTAGATCGCCGCCCGCTCCGGTCGGACCAGCCCGAGGGCCACCCCTCGCGGCGTCAGCCGCTGATCGGCATTGTCCGCCCGGAGCAACAGCCGGAACTCGGCCCGGCTGGTGAACATCCGATAGGGTTCCGAGACGCCCCGGGTGACGAGATCGTCGATCATCACGCCGAGATAGGCCTCGTCCCGGGCAAAGCTGACGGACGGCTGCCCCGCCGCCTGTCGGGCAGCGTTCAGCCCGGCCACGAGGCCCTGGCCGGCGGCCTCCTCATAACCGGTGGTCCCGTTGATCTGGCCGGCGAGGAACAGGCCCGACACACGCTTGCACTCGAGAGAGGGCTTGAGTTCCCGGGGATCCACATAGTCGTATTCGATGGCATAGCCGTAGCGGAGGACCTCCACCGCCTCGAGTCCCGCAATGGTCCGCAGGAAGGCATCCTGGGTCGCGGGGGATACCGAGGTCGAGATCCCGTTGGGATAGACGGTGGGATCATCGAGGCCCTCGGGCTCCAGAAAGATCTGGTGGCTGGTCTTGTCGGCGAAGCGGACGACCTTGTCCTCGATGGACGGGCAGTAGCGCGGACCGACGCCCTCGGCCTTGCCGCCATAGACGGCGGACTCGCCCAGATTCTCGGCGATGATCCGATGGGTCTCGGCATTGGTCCAGGTGACCCCGCAATCCACCTGCGGCCGCGAAATCCCCTGTGTCAGAAACGAGAAGGGGATCGGTGCCGCGTCCCCCGCCTGGGTCTCCAGCCGCGACCAGGCGATGGTGCGTCCGTCCAGGCGGGCCGGCGTGCCGGTCTTCAACCGACCCATCCTCAGGCCAAGGCCATACAGGCGGTCCGCCAGGGCGATGGCCGGGGCCTCCCCGTGGCGCCCGGCGGGGATCCGCTCGTCGCCGCGAAGGATGACCCCGCGCAGGAAGGTTCCGGTGGTGAGGACGACCGCGGCCGCGGCATAGGTTCGTCCGTCGGACAGACGAACACCGGTAACCTGTTCCACGTGGAACACCAGGTCGTCCACGGCCCCGGCCACCACCTCGAGCCCGGGATAGTCCGCGAGGATGTCCGCTGCGGCGCGCCGGTAGAGCGCCCGATCGATCTGGGCCCGGGGGCCCCGGACGGCCGGGCCCTTGGACCGGTTCAGCATGCGGAACTGGATCCCGGCCGCGTCGGCCATCCGGCCCATCACCCCGTCCAGCGCATCGATCTCCCGGACGATGTGCCCCTTGCCCAGACCGCCGATGGCAGGGTTGCAGGACATCTCACCCAGGGTTTCGACGCGGTGGGTCACCAGCAGGGTCGCGGCCCCGGCTCGGGCGGATGCGGTCGCGGCCTCCACCCCAGCATGACCGCCGCCGATGACGATCACGTCCCAGGTCCTGTTCGGCAGGGTGTCAGGCGTGGGATGGATCATGGGACGGGCAGAGCTCTCGGCGGGAACGGCGGGGCTGTGCTTTACCCCGTCCCCGCCCGGAGGTCGAGACCTCCCCGGGCGGACCCCTGTTTCACGTGAAACACTACTTCCCGATGCAGAAGGACCGGAACACCTGGTCGAGCACATCCTCCGACCCGATACGTCCGGCCAGCCGCTCCAGCGCCCGGGCCGCCAGCCGCACATCCTCACCCACCAGTTCCGGTGCCCGCCCGAACGCAGCGATCGCCCGGCCCAGCGCCAGGCGGGCATCCCCAAGGACCTCTCTATGCCGCGCGCGGGTCACCGCCGGAAATTCCGACCCGCTCAGCGATTTCGCGACATGGCGCGTCAGGGCCTCGGTCAGCCCACGGAACGTCTCGGGCGCACGCGCATCCACCAGGAAGACGTGTGGGCTGTCGAGCGCCGCCCACGGACCCGTCGGCAGGTCCGCCCGGGTCAACACCCACCAGTCGCCGGGACCGGGAGGTGGCAGATGTTTCACGTGCAACGTCCGGTCCGCAACCCACAGACGCAGGGCCGCCCCATCCGCCCAGGCCCGGGCCCGGCGGACCCCCTCGCGTTCCACCAGGTCGTCCGTGTCCCGCAGGCCCGCGGTGTCCGCCAAACGGACCAGATAACCGTCGAACACCAGGTCCGCCTCGATCACATCCCGGGTGGTACCCGGGACCGCCGTCACAATGGCCGCGTCCCGTCCTATCAACCCGTTGAATAAACTCGATTTTCCGGCATTCGGCGCGCCGACCAGCGCCACCCTGTAGCCGTCCCGGACCTGCTCTCCCCGCACCGAACCCACCGCCTGCTCCAGGTCCGTGTCGAGGGCGACCAGCGCGTCCAACGCTCCGGTCGCCACATCCCCGGGCAGGTCTTCGTCCGGGAAGTCGATGGCCGCCTCCAGCAACGCCAGGACCCGAATGAGGCCGCGACGCCACCCCTCGAACCGTTCATCCAGCGCCCCGCCCAGCTGCTCCAGAGCCTGGACGCGCTGCTGAACGGTCTCGGCATCGATCAGGTCCGCCACCCCTTCCGCTTCCGCAAGACTGAGCCGCCCGTTCTCGAAGGCCCGCCGCGTGAACTCCCCGGGTGCCGCCGGGCGGCAGCCGGCCGCATCCAACGCTACGGCCACGCCCGTCACCACCGCCACCCCACCGTGGAGATGCAGTTCCACCACCTCCTCCCCGGTGAAACTCGCCGGGGCGGCGAACCGGACGACCAGGCACCGGTCGAGCTCGCCACCATCGGCAGACCGCAGGGTCCGCATCGCCATCCGGCGGGCTGCCGGGGGCGCGCGGCCGGTCAGCTCCGTCAGGATCCGCGCACACTCCGGCCCGGACAGGCGCATGACGGCCAGGGCCGCCCGACCCGGGGCCGTGGCCAGGGCGTAGATGGTGTCTCTCATCGCTTGGGAGACGACGCTCCGGCCATGCCCGCCGTTGCGGCGGCGGTCATCAGCTTGCGGAACTGCTCGGTGGCCTGGCCCCCATAGGCCATCCACGTCTTCATCAGTTCATCCGGCTGAAGCAGGTTCATGTTGGCATCCATGCGCTTTTTCATCTCGTCCACGAGATGGGCGTTCAGCCCGCTCACATCCGGCAGGCCAAGAAAGGCCCGGGCTTCCTCCGGCGAGCAATCGACTTCGATCTTCAGATTCATCCTGGGAGCTCCCTTCCCGCCAGCAGAGCACGCGATCAGCCCTCGACAAGTCCGCAAGGCTTACCCAAGTTCGGAGCGGAGCACGAGACTCCATTCCACATCCGAGGATCCCGATGACCGCAAGCCGCCAGACGATCACCGTTGCCGATGGCCAGTTCGAAGCCTATGTGGCCCACCCCGCCCAGGCCGTCGCCCCGGCCGTTGTCGTCATCCAGGAGATCTTCGGGGTGAACCATGTCATGCGCGCCGTGGCCGACGATCTGGCCGCGAAGGGCTTCCTCGCCATCGTCCCGGACCTGTTCTGGCGGATCGAGCCGAACATCGAGCTGACCGATCGCAGCGAGGCCGAATGGAAGCGGGCGTTCGAGCTGTTCAACGCCTTCGATGTGGACAAGGGTGTGGCGGACATCGCCGCCACCGTGGCGCACATCCGCCAGGACCCCGCCTCCTCCGGCAAGGTCGGCTGCGTCGGCTACTGTCTCGGAGGGCTGCTCGCCTATCTCACGGCCACACGGACAGACGTGGATGCGTCCGTCGGCTACTACGGGGTGGGCCTCGACAAGCATCTCGACGCCGCCGCGGGCCTGAAGCACCCGTTGCTCCTGCACATCGCCGAGCTGGACGGCTTCTGCCCCCCCGCCGCCCGGGACGCCATCATCGCCGGCTTGTCCGGGCATCCCCTGGTGGAGATGAAGGTCTATCCCGGCCGGGACCATGCCTTCGCCCGGGTAGGTGGAGAGCATTATGACGCCGCCGACGCCGCGCGCGCGGATGCCGCCACCCTCGCCCTGTTCCGCAAGGCCCTCGCCTGATGCGTGCCGTCCGCCTTCACGCCACCGGCGGACCCGGTGCGCTCAGCCTCGAGGACGTCCCCGTTCCGACCCCGGGCCCCGGCGATATCCTGGTGCGCCATGCCGCCGTGGGCCTCAACTTCATCGACATCTACCAGCGCGACGGCCTCTACCCGGTCCCGCTCCCCACCACCCTGGGGCTGGAAGCCGCTGGAACGGTGGAGGCCGTCGGACCGGGCGTCACCCGCTTCCAGGCGGGAGATCGGGTGGCCTATTGCAGCACCCTCGGCGCCTATGCGGAGGCCAATGTGGTCAAGGCGGACCGGGCGGTCCGGATTCCGGACCCCGTCTCCTTCGACGTGGCCGCCGCCTGTCTGCTGAAAGGCCTCACGGCGGAATTCCTTGTCCGCCGCCTCTGGCCGCTGGCGCCGGGGGACGTGGCCCTGGTTCAGGCGGCCGCCGGCGGGGTCGGCCTGATCCTGAGCCAGTGGCTGAAGGCCGCCGGGATCCGGGTGATCGGATGTGTCGGATCCCCAGCCAAGGCGGAGCTGGCCCGCGCCCACGGATGCGACGAGATCATCCTCGCCGGCGAGGAGGACGTGGCCGCCCGGGTCCGGGCCCTCACCGGCGGGGCCGGGGTAAAGGTGGCCTATGATTCCGTCGGCCGGTCCACGCTGGACGGCTCGCTGGCCAGTCTCGCCCGGCGCGGGTTGCTGGTCAGCTATGGCAACGCCTCCGGGCCGCCGGATCCGGTCGACCCGCTCCGCCTGTCCCGGGGGGGATCCCTGTTCCTCACCCGGCCGACCCTGTTCGACTATGTGTCGACCCCGGCCGAGCTGGACGCCGCGGCCGACGCCCTGTTCGGCGTCATCGCCACGGGCGACGTGCAGATCCGCATCGGCCAGACCTTCCCGCTCGAGGAGATCGCAGCCGCGCATCTGGCCCTGGCCGGGCGTCAGACGACCGGTGCCACCCTGCTGCGGCTCTAGCCGGAGCCGCCGCTCGCGGATCAGGTGTTCATGGACTGGAAGAAGTCGGCGTTGTTCTTCGACTGGCGCAGCTTGTCGATGAGGAACTCGATGGCATCCTGCGCGCCCATGGGATTGAGGATGCGGCGCAGCACGTAGGTCTTCTGCAGCTGATCCTTCGGCACCAGCAGTTCCTCCTTCCGGGTCCCGGACTTGAGGATGTCCATGGCCGGGAAGACCCGCTTGTCGGCGACCTTGCGGTCGAGCACGATTTCGGAGTTCCCGGTGCCCTTGAACTCCTCGAAGATCACCTCGTCCATCCGGCTGCCCGTATCGATGAGCGCGGTGGCGATGATGGTCAGGGAGCCGCCCTCCTCGATGTTCCGGGCGGCGCCGAAGAACCGCTTGGGGCGTTGCAGGGCGTTGGCATCCACGCCGCCGGTCAGCACCTTGCCCGAGGACGGCACCACGGTGTTGTAGGCGCGGCCGAGGCGGGTGATGGAATCCAGCAGGATGATCACGTCGCGCTTGTGCTCCACCAGGCGCTTGGCCTTCTCGATCACCATTTCC
>DAINBM010000002.1:19168-27303 GCA_036732965.1 Caulobacteraceae bacterium
CGCCACCGCCGCGTGACGGGTGGCGGGCTCGTCGAAGGTCGAGGAGATGACCTCGCCCTTCACCGTCCGCTGCATGTCGGTCACTTCCTCCGGGCGCTCATCGATCAGCAGCACGATCAGGTAGCATTCCGGATGATTGGCCGCGATCGACTTGGCGATGTTCTGCAGCATCATGGTCTTGCCGACCCGGGGCGGGGCCACGATCAGGCAGCGCTGACCCTTGCCCAGGGGCGAGACGATGTCGATGATCCGCCCGGACCGGTCCTTCAGGGTCGGATCGAGCATCTCCATGGACAGGCGCTGATCGGGATAGAGCGGCGTCAGATTGTCGAAATGGACCTTGTGCCGGACATTGTCCGGGTTCTCGAAATTCACCTTGTCGACCTTGGTCATGGCGAAATACCGCTCGCCTTCCCGCGGCGCACGGACAGGCCCGTCCACCGTGTCGCCGGTACGAACCCCATACTTCCGGATCATGGTCGGCGAGACATAGATGTCGTCGGGACCGGCGAGATAATTGGCCTCGGGGCTGCGCAGGAAACCGAACCCGTCCTGCAGGACCTCCATCACACCGGAACCGGAGATCTCGACCCCGTCGTCGGCCAGGGCCTTGAGGATGGCGAACATCATGTCCTGCTTGCGCATGGAGTTCGCGTTCTCGATCTCCAGGCTCTCCGCGAAGGCAAGAAGGTCCGCGGGAGATTTCTCCTTGAGCTCCTGGAGGGACATGCGCGTCACGCCCAGGGACTCGGCCAGGTTCGGCTCGGACGCGCCGTCGGCGGCGTCCGTCTCCGTCGCGATGTCGGCCGTCATGTCAGTTTCGTCAGTCATGTCACGTGCTCACAAGGGGTCGCGACCGGACGGGGCAACATCGGCCCGGTCCCGGTCAACGCCGAGGGTCTGGAGAACGCGCGGTGTCCGGTGGGATCGCGCGCTCGATGAAAACCGTGGGGGCCGATGATCGCGCGAGGACCGCGCGCGGCAGGGGGTCGGTTTCGGAGCCGCCTTGCTCCCGGAACCGCGTCATTCAGCCAAATCACACAGGCTCGGGCCGGTCAAGCGGTCAGTCGAGAAACTTGGTGGTCACCGACAGCACGATGGCGATGGCGGCGACGAACGGAATCTCGTTGGTCATCCGCCAGAACCGCTCGCTGCGGGTGTTCTGCCCGGCCGCGAACCGCCGACGGCTGGCAGACAGGAACCCGTGGTACCCGAACAGCACCACGAGACCCGCGATCTTCAGCAGCATCCAGGGCTTGATCAGGAACCCCCACCCGCGGGTCTGGCTGTCGATCCAGATCAGGGTCAGGCCGAACAGCAGGGCCGCGGTCATGGCGGGCACCATGATGATGCGGGCGAGCTTCAGTTCCATCTCCTGCAGGGTCGTGTCGAGCTCGCCGCCGGGCACGGCGCGGGTGTGATAGACAAACAGCCGCGGGAGATAGAGCAGCCCCGCCATCCACGCGATCACCGCCAGGATGTGGAGCCCGCGGATGAGGTTGTAGTGCTCGGTCACGCCTGGGCCCTTTCTGCCGGGGTCGACCCTGCGGTCCTGCCGCCACGACCGGGACACTGGCTGTGGCAGCCGCCGCAGCCCGGCCAGGCGAAGGGCGCGACACCCGATCCGGCGAGGGCATCGGTCACCGCCTCGGCCAGGGTGTCGATGAAGGTCGGGATGATCCCCAGGGCCGGGGCCCGCAGATAGGGGGTGACCCCCTGCTGCTCCGCCAGTTCCGCATATTCATGATCGAGCTCGACCAGGGTTTCCACGTGTTCGGACACGAAGGCGATCGGGGTGATGAGCACACCCTTGCCGTCTTCCGCCGCCCGGCTGATGGCGTCGGTCGTGGACGGCCCGATCCATTTCAAGGGACCGACACGGCTCTGGTAGCAGACCTGCCAGTCCCAACCATCTCCCAGCCGGGCGGCGACGGCCGCCGCGGTCGCCTCGATCTGTGACTGGTAGGGATCGCCGTCCCGGATCACCTTCTCCGGGAGGCCGTGGGCCGAGAACAGCAACCGGACATTGGCCGGGGATCCCGCCGCCTTCCAGCAGTCTAGAATGCGCTCTGCATGGGCGTCGATGAACCCGTCCGCCGAGGGATAGCAACACACCGTGTGCACCTGTCCCGGACCCCGGTAGGCCTTGTTCCACGCCTTGACCGACGAGCCGGTGGTCGTGGTGGAAAAGTGCGGATACAGGGGCAGCAGCACCACGTGATCGGGGCGGAAATCGGCCACGTCCCGTGCCGTCGTTTCCGTGAACGGCTTCCAGTAGCGCATGGCGATGAAGGTCCGATAGTCGGTGTCGGGGTCCTGGGCCGAGAGCCGTGCGAGAAGGGCCTCCGATTGCGCCTCCGTCTCAGGGAGCAAGGGCGACCCTCCCCCCATGATCGCATAGTTCAACCTTGCCGACGGAGCCCGTGTGGTGGAGATCAGGGCGGCGAGCGGCAGTCGGACCAGGGTCGGTGCCCCGATGATCGCCGGATCCCGGAAGAGATTGAACAGGAACGGCCGGACCGCGTCGGGACCATCAGGACCTCCGAGGTTGAACAGCACCACGGCAACACGGCGGCGATCTTGGCTCACGAGCGCAGGTTCCCTTCCTTGACGAGGCACGGTGCCGGGGTCCGGACCGTCGGCATGTAGGCCCGTTTGTCCGAGGATGCGAGAGGGTCCCGCGCTGATCAGGTTCCCATCCCGGTGGCCCTGCCCATCCTCCGGTTCCAGGACCCCTTAGACCCGGAAACGACGCCACCCTCAAGGCCTGACCGGGCGTCATGCCCAGGTCCGACCGCACAGCTCTTCCTCTCTCTGAAAAGAGTCTTGAAAGGATTTTGAGAGGAGGCAGTAGGGCTGGTCACACCGGGGACAGTCCGGAAGTTCTCGCGGTTCATGACGAAAAATTAACACTTCGTTCACACTTTTCCAACGGCCGCCCTCCTGTGGACTGCCGCGTTAAGACATTCTTAACCACTCGAAAAGCTTAACGAAAAATTAACCACAGGGTCTGAATGACCCGCGGCCGGCCGCCGGTTTCTCCCCCATCCGGGAGAACGTCATCCACGGGTGTACCGAGCGGTGGAAAATTTCGGCAATCTGTCCCCGAAATCCCCCGAGGCTCTTGGATTTCGCCGCGGGACCGCGTCTTGTCGCCGGGCGTCCCCAGACGATGACCGGACTATCCGCAGATCTATCCACGGATTTGTCCGCAATCGCCGCCGCGGCGCGCTCGCTGTTGACCCGGTTCCCCGCGGGGGCCGAAGCCCTGGAAGTCGTTCATGGTCGGTGCTGCCCGTCTGGCTACCTACTTCCACGTCCACCTCGTGTCGGATTCGACGGGCGAGACCTTGAATGCCATCAGCAAGGCCGTCTGTGCGCGGTTCGACAACATCCTCCCCATCGAACACATCTATCCGCTGGTCCGGTCCACCCGTCAGCTGGACCGGGTCCTGCGAGAAATCGAGGATGCGCCGGGGATGGTGGTGCACACCATTGTCGACCGGGAGCTTCGGACCACGCTGGAGGACGGCTGCCGCAGCATGATGACCCCCTGTGTCGCGGCCCTGGATCCGATGACCGCGGCGCTGGGCCGGTATCTCGGGGCGCAGCTGTCGACCCGTGTCGGTGCCCAGCACGCCCTGGACACCGACTATTTCAACCGGATCGAGGCCCTCAACTACGCCATCGGGCACGATGACGGCCAGGGGGGCCAGAACCTCGACAGTGCGGACGTGGTCCTGGTGGGGGTCAGCCGTACCTCCAAGACCCCGACCTCCATCTATCTGGCCCATCGCGGCGTCCGGGCGGCCAATGTCCCTCTCGTGCCCAGTGCCACCTTGCCGGAGATGCTGTTCCGCACCTCCCGCCCGCTCATCGTCGGCCTGATCCTGTCCCCGGACCGCCTGATCCAGATCCGCCGCAACCGCCTCCTGTCCCTCAACGAGAACCGGGAGAGCAGCTATGTGGACGCCGATGCCGTCCGTGAGGAGATCGTCAATGCCCGACGCCTGTTCGAACGCCAGGGCTGGCCGGTGATCGATGTCAGCCGCCGCTCGGTCGAGGAGACGGCGGCCGCGATCATCAATCTGCTCAATGCCCGACAGTCCGGCCGCCCCGCGGCTTCGGGACCGACCGCATGATCATCCTGGCCTCCACCAGCTCGGCCCGGCAAGCGATGCTGCGCGCGGCCGGGGTCGAGATCACCCCGATCGCGCCCGGGGTCGACGAGAGCCTCGCCAAGCAGGCCCTGCTGCAGGATGGCGTGACCCCGAGGGACATGGCCGATGCCCTGGCCGAACTGAAGGCGATCCGGGTCTCCACCCGCCGACCGGGTCTGGTGCTCGGCGCGGATCAGACCCTCGACCTGGATGGCCGCCTGATCGACAAGGCCGAAGACGAGGCCGGCCTGCGCCGGACGCTTCTGGACCTTCGCGGGCGCCGCCACGTCCTGCATTCCGCCGCGGTGATCGCCGAAGCGGGCCGACCGGTCTGGCGCGCCGTGCGGAGCGTTCAGCTGCAGGTCCGGTCGTTCTCCGACGCCTGGCTGGACCAGTATCTGGCGCGGAACGGGACCGCCGTGCTGTCCTCCGTCGGCGGCTATCACCTCGAGGCCGAAGGTGCCCAGTTGTTCGAGCGGGTGGACGGTGATTATTTCACGGTCCTCGGCCTGCCGCTGCTGGATGTGCTGGCCTATCTCCGTGACAGGGGGGAGTTGCTTTCGTGACCGGACAGACACCAGATCCCGGACCGACCGATCCGGGCCTCATCTCCGGCCGGGCGATGGTGGCGGGTGTGGTCGGACATCCGGTGCGGCATTCCCTCAGCCCCCGGCTGCACGGGGCCTGGATCCGGGCGCTGGGACTGGACGCCGCCTATGTGCCCCTGGATGCGGGACCCGACGGACTTGCCGCCATGGCCCGCGCTGTGGCCTGCGGGGCCCTTCGCGGGGTGAACGTCACACTCCCGTTCAAGGAGCAGGCCCTCGCCCTGGCCGATGCGGCCACGGACCGCGCCCGGGCCTGCGGTGCCGCCAATGTCCTGGTCCGCCGGTCTGACGGCACCTTGCTGGCGGACAACACCGACGGGGAGGGACTGCTCTTTGCCCTGCGCCGGCAGGCTCCGGGCTGGCGGGCGGACCAGGGCCCCATCACCGTGATCGGGGCCGGTGGTGCGGCCCGGGGCGCGGTGGCGGCTCTGGCGGCTGCCGGCTGCACCGACATCCGGATCCTGAACCGAACCCGGTCCCGGGCGGAGGCCCTGGCCGCCGTCCTGCCCGCCCGGGCCCATGGCTGGGACGCGGCCGATGCCGCCTTCGAGGGTGCCGTGACCGTGATCAACGCCACTTCCGGCCAGATGTCCGGCGAGGAGCCCCTCCCCCTTCCTCCGCCGGTGGCCGGAGGACGGGTGGTGATGGACATGGTCTACACGCCCCTGGAAACGCCGTTTCTCGCCGTCTGCCGGGCGATGGGCCACCACCCGGTCGACGGGCTCGATATGCTGATCGGTCAGGCGATGCCCGCCTTCGAGGCCTTCTACGGAATAGCGCCGCCCGATATCCCGGCCCGGGCGCTGCTGCTGGCCGTGCTGGCCCCCCCCTCGGACGTCACGCCATGAAGCTCATCGGTCTCACAGGCTCCATCGGCATGGGCAAGTCCACGACCGCCGCCCTGTTCGCGGAGCAGGGTCTGCCCGTCTACGATGCGGACGCGGCGGTCCACCGCCTGTATGCCCGGGACGGCGCGGCCGTGGCACCGGTGGCGGAGCTGTTCCCCGATGTGGTGGTGGACGGGGCCGTCGATCGTCGCCGGCTGAGCGCCCGGGTGCTGGGCAACGACACGGCCATCCGGGCCCTCGAGGCCGTGGTCCATCCGCTGGTGGCGGCCGACCGCAAGGCCTTCTTCGATCAGGCCGCGACCCGCGGTGCGGACCTGGTGATCCTTGATGTCCCCCTGTTGTTCGAGACCGGCGGCAACCGTGGGCTGGACGCGGTGGTGGTGGTGACCGCCCCGGCGGACCTGCAGGCGGCGCGGGTGCTGGCGCGGCCGGACATGGATCCGGACAAGCTCGCGGCCATCCTCGCCCGCCAAATGCCGGACGCCGACAAGCGGGCCCGGGCCGACTTCGTGGTGGACACCTCCCAGGGCCTCGACGCGGCCCGGACCCAGGTGGCGAGGATCGTGGAGACCCTCCGCCAGCCGGGCTGGACCTCCGCACGGTCGCGGACCGGCTGATCTCTGGACAGGACCGGCGAAGCGCACGACATCACAGCCATGACGCGCGAAATCTGCCTCGACACCGAAACCACCGGCCTCGACCCGAAGACGGGCCACCGGGTCATCGAGATCGCCTGTATCGAGATCGAGGACTACATCCCCACGGGGCGCAGCTTCCACCGGTACATCAATCCGGACCGGGACATCGACCCGGAGGCGGAAAAGGTTCACGGCATCTCCCGCAGCATGCTGCAGGACAAGCCGCGCTTTGCCGATCCGGACGTGTGCGACGCCTTCCTGGACTTCGTCGGCGACGCCAATGTCGTGGCGCACAACGCCCCCTTCGACCGGGGCTTCATCAACCACGAGCTGGAGAAGGCCGTCCGGGCCCCGCTTCCCGTCTCTCGCTGGACCTGCACCTTCGATCTGGCCCGGGCCCGGTTTCCCGGTGCCTACAATTCCCTCGATGCGCTCTGCAAGCGCTTCAAGATCAGCCTCGCCGAGCGGGAGAAGCACGGGGCGCTGATCGACACCCGCCTGCTGGCCATGGTCTATCTCGAGCTGCAGGGTGGCAAGGAACGGGCCCTCGACCTCTCGCCGGTCACGGTGAAGGCGCAGGGACGCACGTCCGGCAGCATCGATCCGGCGGGCGAACGAAGCTACGGGCCCCGGCCGCGCCCGTTACCGAACCGCCTGACCGATGACGAGCGCTCCGCCCACGAGGCGTTTGTGGCCAAGTACCTGAAGGACGCCGCGATCTGGCGGACCTTGACCCCGGGCTGACCCGGACGTTGCGCCGGGCGGCGGAGGCTCAGGCGTTGCCGACCGTGGAGGCGTCCAGAGTGCCTTCCCGGGCCGCGCGCTGGGCCGCATAGACGGCCGCGAAATCGAGGGGCTCGAGCAGGAAGGGCGGGAAGCCGCCGTCGATCGTGGCGTCCGCGATGATCCGGCGGGCGAACGGGAACAGGAAGCGCGGGCATTCCACCAGCAGAACCGGTTCCAGATGCTCTTCCGGAACGCCGTCGATCTGGAACAGGCCTCCATAGACCAGCTCAGCCTGGAAGGCGGGCTGGCCGTCCGCCGTCGCCGTGGCCATCAGCTTGAGGTCCACCTCGAACAGGCCGTCGCTCCGGCCGCGGGCCGCCATCTCCACGCCGAGTTCGATCTGCGGCGCCGCCGCGGCCCGGAGGCTGTCCGGAGCCCGGGGATTCTCGAAGGAAAAGTCGCGGGTGAACTGGGCCAGGATGCGGATCTGGGGAACCGGAGGCGCGTCGACGGCGTTGGCATCAAGGTCGGTCATGGTGGATCTTTTCGGCCGGCGCGACGAAGGGTCGACGCCGCGGTTGCGGGAGGCCGTGCGCTATCATGTCGGCGAAACAGGCGCAACGTCCCCCGTCTTTCACGCCATTTGCCATACAGCACCTGACGAACCGCCAAGACCGGCCTATATTCTCCCTATTCGCAGGACAGATCCGTGTCCGACCCCAGAATGGCGGGACGAACTTGCAGACGATCCAATTGCTGATCCTGGCCGCTCTGGCCGCCGTGGTCCTGTTCAGCCTCTACAACGTGCTGGGCAAGCGTGTCGGTCGGCAACCCGAGGAGGTACCGCTGCCTGCCGGGGGGCCGAGACCGGACGCCCTCGCCCCGCCGCCGGGCGATGCGCTCGACGGTGTCGCCCTGTCGGGCCTCGCGGCGGTGAAGGCCAAGGATCCCGGCTTCGAGATCGACAGCTTCATCACCGGCGCCCGGTCGGCCTACGAGACCATCGTCAAGGCCTATGCCGCCAACGACCGGCGGACCCTGGAAGGCCTGACCAGTGCAGAGGTCTACGCCACCTTCGATGCCGCCATCGCCGAGCGCGAGCGGGCCGGCCTGTCCGAGACCATCGAGTTCATCATTCCGGCCCGCGCCGACCTC
>DAINBM010000003.1:0-26895 GCA_036732965.1 Caulobacteraceae bacterium
AGGGCGGCGGCCAGCCGGGCCGGGGCGAGGGCATTGACCGCCGCCGATGTCAGCCAGCCGTCGCTCTGGGGATCCAGGGCTGTGTCCGGTTCGAAGACCGAGGCGGAATTCACCAGCACGCCAAGGTCCGGGGCGAGCGCCAGGGCCGCCGGAATCAGACCCTTCACGGCGGCGGCGTCGGCCAGATCGGCTCCCAGCACATGGGCCGCGCCGCCCGCATCGCGGATCTCCTGCTGAAGGGCGACCGCGGCGGTGTCGGCCTGGCGGTAGTGGATCACCACGGGGCGTCCCTCGGCCGCGAACCGGCGCACCAGGGCCGCGCCGACCCTCAAGGCCCCCCCGGTCACCAGCACGGCCCGGCGCTCCGTCCCGCTCATCTCCCACAGCTCCTGACCCTCGACGGTCGACAAATGCCCATGAATATGGTCTAGCGCCAGCCGCCAGCCTCTCCCCCCGTCGATTTTCCTGGGCCCACCCATGCCGGTCATCACCATTTCCCGCCGTTTCGAGTGGGATGCCGCCCACCGCATCCCGGGGCACGAGGGCGCCTGCAAGGCAATCCACGGCCACCGCTATGTGGCGGAGGTGGAGGTCAGCGGCCCGCAGATGGATGCGCTCGGCCGCATCATCGACTTCGGCGTGCTGAAGACGGTGGTCGGGGCCTGGATCGACGGAAATTTCGACCACACCGCCGTGTTCAGCCGCGCCGATCCCCAGGTCGCCGCCATTGCCGAGCTGAACGCCGCCATGGGCCGCCCGGTCTACTGGCTGGACGGTTCCCCCACGGCGGAGGGTCTGGTGGAGGAACTGGCCCGGATCATCCCCGGCCTGCTGGCCCCCCACGGCATCACCCTGGAGGCCATCAAGCTGTGGGAAACCCCCAACTGCTGGGCCCTGTGGCGGCGGGGCTAGGGATCAGCCCGCGCTGAGATCCTCGCCGGCCAGGGCGCGCTCGATCAGGGCGATGGTCCGGTCCAGACCATAGATGGCCGCGAACGAGCCGAAGCGGGGCCCCTGGGTCTGGCCCAGCAGCACCTCGTACAGGGCCTGGAACCAGGCGCGCAGGGGTTCGAACCCCGCCGCCTTGCCCGCGGCATAGACCTCGTTCTGGATCACTTCCCCGTCCATGGTGTCGGCGGGCAGGGCGCGGAACCGGGCCACCAGATCGACCATGGCCGCCCGCTCCGTGTCGGTGGGCGCGCGGTAGGTCTTGGTGGGCCGGACGAAGTCCTCGTAATAGGCGAGCGCATAGCCCGCCAGCTTGTCCAGCAGGGGCTGGGTGGCGGGGGTCGCGCCGGGGACATAGCGGGACAGGAAGCCCCACAGGATCGCCGTGTCCGAGGCATTGGCGGCGCTGACCAGGTTCAGCATCAGGCCGAAGCTGACCGGCGACCCGCCCGCCGGCGGCGCGCCGTCGTGGATGTGCCAGACGGGGTTGTCCAGCTGCGCCCCGGGCTCTTCCTTCGGGTAGGTCTCCAGGAAGGTCAGATACTCGTCCACCGCCCGGGGGATGACATCGAAATAGAGCTTCTTGGCCACCCGCGGCTTCTGGAAGTTGTAGAGGGACAGGCTCTCCTGCGGGGCATATTTCAGCCACTGCTCCACGGAGATGCCGTTGCCCTTGGACTTGGAGATCTTCTCGCCCTTGTCGTCGAGGAACAGTTCGTAGACGAACTGCAGGGGCGGCTCGGCCCCCAGGATCCGGCAGATCCTGGAATAGACCGGACCATTGGTCTGGTGGTCCTTGCCGAACATCTCGAAATCGACGCCCAGCGCCGCCCAGCGCATGCCGAAGTCCGGCTTCCATTGCAGCTTCACCTGGCCGCCGGTGACGGGCAGGGTGACCTCGGTCCCGTCCTCGTCATCGAAGGTAACGGTGCCGGCGACGGGGTCCGTGGCCTTCATCGGCACGTAGAGCACCCGGCCGGTGGCGGGGGAGATGGGCAGGAACGGGCTGTAGGTGGCCCGCCGCTCCGGTCCGAGGGTCGGCAGCATGACGCCCATGATCGCGTCGTACCTTTCCAGGGCCCGGCGCAGGGTCGCGTCATAGACG
This sequence comes from Caulobacteraceae bacterium, assembly GCA_036732965.1. Taxonomy (GTDB): domain Bacteria; phylum Pseudomonadota; class Alphaproteobacteria; order Caulobacterales; family Caulobacteraceae; genus CAIMFV01. The sequence goes on from DAINBM010000003.1 coordinate 2,054, forward strand.
CCGGAGCGGTAGAGCTCGGTCGCCGACCGGAAGCTGTAGTCGAAGCCGAAGCTGTCGAGGAAGCCCCGCAGGCGGGCATTGTTGTGCTGGGCAAAGCCCTCATGCGTGCCGAAGGGATCGGGCACATCGGTGAGGGGCTTCTGCAGATAGGGGGTCAGCGCGTCCGGGTTCGGGACATTGTCCGGCACCTTGCGCATGCCGTCCATGTCGTCGCTGACGCACAGCATCACTGTCGGGATCGCGTCCTCGGTCAGGGCGCGGAAGGCATTGCGGACCATGGTGGTGCGCACCACCTCGCCGAAGGTGCCGATATGCGGCAGGCCCGACGGTCCATAACCCGTCTCGAAGGTCACCGGGCGGGCGGCCAGAGCCGGAAAGCGCGCGATCGCGTCGGTCACGGAACCCGCGGTGAGGAGGGCCGTGGCCGCCTCCCGCTCCGCCGGATCGGACAGGCGCACGGTGACGATCCGCGCCAGCAGGGCGCGCGCCTGTTCGAAGGGCCAGGAGCGGGCGTCCCGGGCGAGGGGAGAGAGACCTTGCAACATGGCCTGCGGGTTAGAGCGGGACGGGGCCGGGGTCAATCTTGCTGTAAGGCGCCGACCGTGGTCTGTTGGCCGCAACGACCCTGCAAGACACGGCTGGGAGGCCGCCCATGAAGATCATCACTGCCCTCGCGCTCGCAGGAACCCTGCTGGCGAGCCCGGTCCTGGCCCTGGCCCAGACCGCCGTCGATCCCGCGGTTCTGGCCCCGATCAGGCAGCTGACCGAGGGCTTCAACACCAATGCCCCGGCCAAGATCGCCGGGGCCCATGTGGCGAGCCCGATCATCCTGGACGAGTTTGCACCCTATGCCTGGTCCGGTCCGACGGCGATCATGGGCTGGGGTGGCGACTTCGCCCGGTTCGCCGCATCCAAGGGCGTGGTCAGCGGCGCTGTGCAGATCAATGATCCGAGCCTCGCCGAGGTGAACGGCGACCATGCCTATGTGGTGGCACCCAGCATCATCACCTTCAAGACCAGGGACGGTCAGATGAAGAATGCCGGTACCTTCACCTTCGCCCTGGTGAAGGCCGCCGACGGCTGGAAGATCCAGTCCTGGGCCTATACCCGCGGGGCCGCCCTGCCCTAGGACGACAGGATCAGACCCGGCGGAAGCGGCGGGACTGGCGGGCCATGACCGCCAGGGCCCAGTCGTCGGGCAGGATCTTGGCGAGGGCGGCAATGGCCTTGTTGGGCGATCCGCTGACGGACACGGCCCGGTTGGCCTCCGCCGCCTCATAGCCGATCTGCGCCACCTCGTCGGCCCCGAGCCACAGCCAGGCGGGCAGGCCGTTCATGGCGTCCCGGGTGCCGTTCACGTCGTGGAACTCCGAATAGGTGAAGCCCGGGCAGAGCGCGGTCACGTGCACGCCGGTCCCTTGCGTCTCCAGATGCAGGCTCTGGGAGAAACGGACCAGCAGGGCCTTCACCGCACCGTAGAGCGTGTGCCCTGCCGAACCCGGCACGAGGCCGGCCAGGGATGCCACATTGACGATCCGGCCGAAGCGCCGCTCCAGCATGCCGGGCAGCACCTTGTGGGCCAGCTCCGCCGGGGCGACGGTCATGACCTGCAGGAAGGCCTGCTGATCGCTCCAGCGGGTCTGGGCATAGGATCCGGCGAGGCCGTAGCCGGCATTGTTGACCAGGGCATCGATGTCGCGCCCCTCGGCGGCGACGGCGGCCAGCAGCGTGTCCACGGCCCCCGCCTCGGCGAGGTCTGCCGGGGCCACGAAGGCCTCGACCCCGTGGCGCAGGCGGATTTCCGATGCGAGCAGCTCCAGACGGTCCGTCCGGCGGGCCGTGAGGAACACGTCATAGCCCTGGCTGGCATAGACGTGGGCGAATGCCTTTCCGATCCCGGCCGAGGCACCGGTGACGAGGCAGAGACGACGGGTCATGGGCACTCCCTGATGATGCCCAGGAGCGGCGGCATCGAGGGGGAGATTGGCTGGCCCCGTCGTCCTGTCAAGCTCGGCCTGACGCTGTGCCGGATTGGCCAGCGCATGGGCCGCAACGGGAACGCGCTGGCTGTCGGACATGTCGTGTTCGTGCCGGATCGACCCATGACGCCAAGGCCTCTGCCCCGTCATTCCATCGACCCCGCGGGGGGGACCTTTCGATGCCCTGTCTAGGTGCTCCGGTGCCTGCGGCATTGAACAGGGCGGAAAAAGGGAGTATCCCGCGCCGCCTCAGCTGCCTTGCTGCCCTCCTGATCGGGGGGCTGGGGACAGCGGGAAATCACCAGGCCCGGCCTGGTTTCGGAGGATTTTCATGGCTGGCAAGTCCTCTGGCGCTGCTTCGGTGGGGGGTGCGCCTGTCGCCGGTGACTCGCATGCCGGCCCGGGCGTAGAGATCTCCGCCGCTGCGCCGGACAGTCGGCCACCGGCCGCCCCGCATGACGACAGCCCGGGCCCGGCACACGGAACCGTACATGGAAACGGGCATGGGAGCCCGTCGGGCAGCCTGTTCAACCTCAAGGTCCTGGGGCTGGCCCTCGGCTCGGTCGGCGTGGTGTTCGGGGATATCGGCACCAGCCCGCTCTATGCCTTCCAGGCCGCCATGGTCCAGGCCGCCAAGGACCGGGTGACCGATGCCTCGATCCTGGGCGTGGTGTCGATGGCGCTCTGGGCCCTTTTGCTGGTGGTCACCGTCAAATACGTGCTGTTCGTCATGCGCGCGGACAACAAGGGCGAGGGCGGGGTCCTGTCCCTGATGGCCCTCGCCGGCCGGGCGCTGGGACAGCGGACCCGTCTGGTGTTCGTGCTGGGCGTGGTGGGGGCGGCCCTCTTCTATGGCGACAGCATCATCACCCCGGCCATTTCCGTGCTGGGGGCCTTCCAGGGCTTGCATGACGTGCCGGGCCTCGCCAATGTCGCCAGCCCGAAGTTCATCACCTTCGCCTCCTTCTTCATCCTGATCGGCCTGTTCCTGATCCAGTCCCGGGGTACGGCCAATGTGGCCCGCCTGTTCGGTCCGGTCATGCTGGTCTGGTTCTTCACCATTGCCACCCTGGGCGTCGTGCACATTGCCGACTCGCCGAAGGTGTTCCTGGCGCTCAGCCCCCACTTTGCCGTGGAGTTCCTGCTGCGCCATGGGATCGTGGGCCTTCTGGTGCTGGGTTCGGTGTTCCTGACGGTCACCGGAGCCGAGGCGCTGTATGCCGACATGGGGCATTTCGGTCGCTGGCCGATCCAGGCCTCGTGGCTGTTCCTGGTGCTGCCGGCGCTCGCGCTGAACTATCTGGGCCAGGGGGCCTATGCCCTGCATGCCCTGGCCGAGGCGCGGGCCCACGGCGTGGCCTTCGAGAGCCAGGACTGGTTCTTCGTCATGTGTCCGCCGGTGTTCCGCCTGCCGCTGGTGGTGCTGGCCGTGTTCGCCTCCGCCATTGCCAGCCAGGCGGTGATCACCGGGGCCTATTCCCTGTCCCAGCAGGCGATCCAGCTGGGCCTGCTGCCGCGCATGGACGTCCGCCGCACGTCGGAGACCCAGTCGGGCCAGATCTACATCCCGCAGATCAACGGCCTGCTGATGCTGGGCGTGCTGGCCCTGGTGCTGGTGTTCCAGAACTCCGACAACCTGTCGGATGCCTATGGTCTGGCCGTGACCGGGACCATGCTGGTCACCACCATCCTCGCCTACATCGTCACGCGCCACATGTGGGGCTGGAGCCGCTGGATGGGCTGGGCCCTGTGTGCGCCGCTCATCAGCCTCGACTGCGTGTTCCTGTTCGCCAACGGGCTGAAGATCGCCACCGGCGGCTGGCTGCCCCTGACCATGGGCGGCATCCTGTTCACCATCATCGCCACCTGGGTGCGCGGCACGCAGATCCTGACCGACAAGACCCGCCGGGACTCCGTGCCCCTGGCCGACCTGATCGACATGCTCCGCGCCCGGCCGCCGCACCGGGTGCCGGGCACGGCCATCTTCCTCACCTCCGACCCCGACGTGGCCCCGGTGGCCCTGATGCACAATCTCAAGCACAACAAGGTGCTGCACGAGAAGAACATCATCCTGACCGTGCTCACCGCCGAGACCCCGCGGGTGCCGGAGAGCGACCGCATCCGCATCGAGCCGGTGAGCGACGACTTCAAGAAGCTGGTGATCAGCTACGGCTTCATGGAAAGCCCGAACGTGCCCAAGGCGCTGGGGCTGTGCCGCAAGCACGGGCTGAAGTTCGACATCATGGCGACGAGCTTCTTCCTGGGTCGGCGCTCGGTGGTGCCTTCGGCCCAGTCGGGCATGCCCATGTGGCAGGACAAGATCTACATCTTCCTGATGCGCAATGCGGCCAACCCCACGGACTTCTTCCGCATCCCGCCGGGCCGGGTGGTGGAGCTCGGGGCCCAGGTCACGGTCTAGACCGGGCTCAGGGTCCGGTCACCCGGCCGGTTCCCGGGTGGCCGATCCTCAGGCTGCCAGGCCCATGGCGCTCATCAGGCCGCGGACCTGCTCGAACTGTTGCGGCGAGGTCGCGAGAACCGACCGGACCTCGGGCGTGCGTAGCTGGCGAAGGACCTCGGCCTTGGCCCGGTCCGCGGCGGGGCCCAGCGGGGCGGTCTCTCCCGCCGCCATGCGCAGCAGGATGACCAGCCGCTGGACCGGAGGGGCCGGTGATCGGGTCACCGCCTGCACGACCTTCATGTCCGCCTCGATCAGGCCGCCGATCTCGCCGATCTTGCCGATCGAGGTCAGCGCGTCGCCCTCCGTCAGCCCGGCCTTGCGCAGGGACCGCTGCAGGTCGGCCAGGGTCTGCAGCTTGGCGAGGGGTGAGTCGGGCGTGGAGCGGAGCTCGCGTTCGAATTTCAGCGCGCCGACGATGGAGGCGATCCAGCGGGCGGCCTCCCGCTTGTTGCTGGTGCCGGTCACATTGTCCGCCAGCCGCACGAGGGCGGCGGCTTCGGCCAGGGCGGTGGTGGAGGTCTCGAGAAAGCTGTTCACGAAATTGGCGGTGACCAGGCTTCGGGAGCGCTCCGTCACCGCTGCCTCCACATCCTCGAGATTCACCAGTCGACCCGAGGCGGCCGACAGGCTCATGGCCAGGGCCCGCAGGATGTTGATCTCTCCCTGGGCATCATCCGGCCGCAACCGACGGGGGCCGGACAGCTCCTGGATCACCCGCTTGATCACGGTCATCCGCACCGTCATGAACGCATCGCCCGCCAGATGCGCGCCCAGCCGGGCGGTCTGGCCCTCCAGCCGGGGGATCAGGGTCTGGATCTGCGGGTCGGCCCGCCCCACGACCTCGACCACGTCGTCGGCCGCCAGGCGCACCATGGCCCCGAGCTGGGCCCCCAGATCCCGGGCGGGGCTGAGGAACGCCGTCATCGCCGGCCGGGAGCCGAGCATCTCGGTCAGCACCTGTTCCAGGACGAAGAAGGCGATGGCCCGGCCCTTGCCCATGGCCGGGGCGGAATCCGCCAGATCCAGCAGGCGGCCGAGCTTCTCGGGCCAGTCCGTGGCGGCACCCAGATAGTGCGCCACGCCCCCGCCCAGCAGATAGCTGCGGTCGGGATGGTCCTGCAGGTTGGCGAGCGCCGTCTGAAAGGTCTTCGGTGTGACCTCGGGAAAGCTCTGTTTCCGGCCGTCCTTGATCAACCGTTCGATGGTCTGGTCCACGAGGGTCTGGAAGCCGCGGATGAGCTGATGGACCGAAATGCCCCGGGCCTGGGCCTCGGGCACGGCGATCTTCTGGATGGCGTGCTGGATCTCCACGCCCGAGGCGTCGAGCTGCTCCGCCAGATCCGGGCGGTGCAGGAGTTCGAAGGCCGTGACCGTCCTGCGCCGTAGCCAGCCCTCGAGCAGGCGGTTGATGACGTCCCGGGCATGGACGGTGTAGAGGTCCGCCGGTGCGACACACAGGGGTGTCTCGTCCTCCATCCGCGGACGCCTTGCCTTGACGACCTCCACCATGCCTTCGGCCAGGATCACGACGGAGCGGTATCCCCGCGTCTCCTCGTCCAGGGTCTCCTTGCTCACCCTCACGGCAATGGCCTTGCGGCTGGCCATCAGCTCCCGGGCGGTGTCCAGACAGGACTGCCGGTCCTCGCTGGCGAGGTGCAGGACCCAGCCATCCGCCGCATTCCGGCGGATGAAGAGTTCGAAATGGACCTGCGCATTTGACATGGTCTCCAGACAGTCGCTGAATTGGCTTAAATGCGACTTAATCCAACCCCACCTCGGAGGGAGTCACGGGGCTGTCCCCGTGATGTCTTCGGGTGTTGTCCTCCGACGACCTGCTGTTCTCTGAAGCCCCATCCTAACGACCCCCCGCAACGGCGAGCCTATGGCGAAGATCACCCTAGTCGACGACGACGAGAACATCGTGGCCTCGGTCTCCCTGGCCCTGGAAAGCCATGGCCATGAGGTGGCGTCCTATTTTGACGGGGCCTCCGGCCTTGCGGCGCTGGAGTCCGATCCGCCGGACCTCGCCATTCTCGACGTCAAGATGCCGCGGATGGACGGGATGGAGCTGCTGCGGCGCCTGCGCCAGACCTCGGCCGTGCCGGTGATCATGCTGACCTCCAAGGACGAGGAGATCGACGAGATCCTCGGCTTCAATCTCGGGGCGGACGACTACATCCACAAGCCGTTCTCCCAGCGCCTGCTGATCGAGCGGGTCAAGGCGGTGCTGCGCCGGTCCCGGCCGGACGAGGCCGAGGACCAGCTGGAGCTGGGGGCCACCCCCGCTGCGGCCGCCGCCTCCAAGGCCCTGAAGCGGGGCAAGCTGACCCTGGACCCGGCCCGGCATGACTGCCTGTGGGACGGCAAGCCGGTGAAGCTCACCGTGACCGAATTCCTGCTGCTGCAGTCCCTGGCCCAGCGGCCCGGCTTCGTGAAGAGCCGCGACAACCTGATGGATGCCGCCTATGACGATCAGGTCTATGTGGATGATCGAACCATCGACAGTCACGTGAAGCGGATGCGCAAGAAGTTCCGCCAGGTGGACAACACGTTCGACGCGATCGAGACCCTGTATGGCGTTGGCTACCGATATCGGGAATCCTGAACCCGAAGGGACCCGCATCGGGGGGGCCTCCCCGGGGCGCCGGGCCGCGGACCGCATCCCCCTGACGGGATCGCGGCTGGGGCGGCTGATCCTGCTCCTGAACCTGCTGGGCATGGTGGTGCTCATCGCCGGGGCGCTGGTGTTCAACGAGTTTCGCCGCGGTCTGGTGACGGCGCGGCTGGACAGCCTGACCACCCAGAGCCAGCTGCTGTCCTATGCCATTGTCAATGCCGCCACCGAGGGCGAACCCGAGCCGCGGATGAATCCGGACCGGGCCGTGGCCATCCTGACCCTGCTGGGGCTGCCGGCTTCCGAGCGGGCCCGTCTCTATGACGCCGGCGGCCGGCTGCTGGCCGACACCGATGTGATTGCCGACCGGGTGCTCGAGCGTGCCCTGAAGCCCGCGCACCGCCCGGGAACGGCCCTGCCCTTCGGGCTCGATGACGAGGCGCGACGGGCCGCCGCCGCCCATGCCGCGGAACAGGCGGAGGTGCGCGAGGCCCTGGCCGGACGCCGGGTGTCACATGTGCGGGAGTCGGAGTCCGGTGGCCGGCTGGTCAGCGTCTCCATTCCCATCCAGAACGTGCAGCGGGTGCTGGGCGTGCTGACCGTGGAGGCGGGGGGGGTGGACGAGATCGTGGCGGCCCAGCGCCTGACCATGGTTCCCTTCATCCTCATCGCCATCTTCGTGATGCTGGTCTCCGCTGTCCTGCTGGATCGGCTGGTGGCACGGCCGGTTCTGCGCCTCGCCCGGGCGGCGGACAGCGTCCGGCTGGCCCGGGCCCGGGCCATGTCCCTCCCGGATCTGGCCTCCCGGGGGGACGAGCTGGGGGACCTGACCCGCTCCCTGGAGAGCATGACCGAGACCCTGTCTGCACGCCTGGACGCCATCGACCGGTTTGCCGCCGACGTGGCGCACGAGATCAAGAACCCCCTGACCTCGATCCGATCGGCCGTGGAAACCCTGGAGATGGCCCCGCCCGACAGTCCGGTCCGGACCCGCCTGATGGGCATCCTGAAGTCGGACGTGCGGCGCATGGACCGGCTGATCACCGACATCTCCAACGCCTCGCGCATCGATGCGGAGCTGTCGCGCGAGGTGCCGCGCAGCGTCGCCCTCGACCGCCTGCTGGCGGACATCGTGGGCACCTACGCCCTCGATCCGGCCGGCGAGGCACCGAGCGTCAGCCTCGACCTGCCCGGTGGCGGCGACGGCGTGCTGATCAGCGGGCGGGAGTCCCCGTTCGGTCAGGTGTTCCGCAACCTGATCGACAATGCCCGCAGCTTCAGCCCGCCTGGCGGGGTCGTGCATGTACGCCTGACCCAGGAGCCTGCAGACCGGTCCGGGCGCACTGCTGCCGTGGTCCGGGTCGAGGATGACGGCCCGGGCATCCCGGCGGAGAACCTCGAGACCATCTTCGAGAGGTTCTACACGGCACGCCCCCGGGGCCAGGCCTTCGGCGGCAATTCCGGGCTCGGCCTGTCCATCGCCCGGCAGATCGTCGAGGCCCACGGGGGACGGATCACTGCGGAGAACCGCCTCGGGCCGGATGGCACCGTCCTCGGCGCGCGGTTCACCGTCACCCTGCCGGAACGCCGGGCGTGAGTGACGCCCCGGCCATCCTGCACGCCACCCTCGTCACCCGGCGACAGGCGGGGGACTGGCGCGGCGTGCTGCTGCGCGGCCCGTCCGGGGTCGGCAAGAGTGACCTGGCCCTGCGGCTGATCGCCGATGGCTGGTGGCTGGTGGCCGATGACCGGGTGCAGGTCTGGATCGAGTCGGGTCACGTGTTCGGCCGGGCGCCGCAGGTGCTCGCCGGCCGGATCGAGCTCCGGGGTCAGGGGGTCCTTCTCGAACATCGGTGGCGGGACTGGAGCGGAATTCACCTCTGCATCGACTGCATGCCCCCCGGGGCGGAACTGGAGCGGGTCCCGGCCCCGCAGCAGATCAGGGTGCTCGGGCAGTCCCTTCCCCTGGCCCGGGTCGTGGCCCGCGACGGGTCCGCCGTGCCCCGGATCCACCGGCTCGCGCAACTGCCGTAACGTCGCGGTTTGACAGACCGGATAACCGGCGTATCAAAGCAGCCGAACGGGGCCTTGGGGATGGGGTGCCGGAGCGGTGGGGGGCGTCCTCCAAGAGGAAGGCATGATCGGTCTTGTGATCGTCACCCACGGGCACCTCGCGGAAGAGTTCGTCGCCGCCATGGAGCACGTTGTCGGCCCCCAGTCCCAACTGGTTGCCATATCCATCGGTCCGGATGACGACATGGAGCGTCGGCGCGCGGATATTGTCCGCGCCGCCCTGTCGGTGAATTCCGGCACGGGGGTGATCCTGCTCACCGACATGTTCGGCGGGACGCCGTCCAACCTGGCCATATCGGTGATGGACGAGACCCAGGCCGAGGTGATGGCCGGCCTCAACCTGCCCATGCTCATCAAGCTGGCGAGCGTCCGCGGGCGCGAGCCCCTGGCTGCCTGTGTGGCGGCGGCCCAGGATGCCGGACGCAAGTACATCAGCGTCGCGTCCTATGTGCTGTCGGGGGAGAAATGACCGGCGGCTGTGTGGTCCGTGAGGTGGAGATCATCAACGAGCGCGGGCTTCACGCCCGAGCCTCGGCCAAGTTCGTGAAGACCGCAGCCCAGTTCGATGCCGAGGTCCGGGTGAGCCGGGACGGTCAGACCGTGGACGCCCAGTCGATCATGGGCCTGATGATGCTGGCGGCCGGTATCGGCACGACCATCGAGATCGCCGCCGAGGGACCCGAGGCCGAAACCGCCGTCGAGACCCTGGTCCAGCTGGTCAACGACCGATTCCACGAAGAGCGCTGAGGGGGCTGTCCGTCCGGTCGGTGCAGACCACTGCCGAGACCGTGCCGTTCAGGCGCAGCGTGTCCGCAACGATCCCGTAATTGTCCACCGTCACCGGCCGACCCTCCGCGCCGGGGGACGGCCGCACATGGGCGGCGGTCAGGGCCCGCTTCAGGCTGGCGAGTGACCGCGCGATGATGATCCCCCGCCGGGGGGCTTCCTTGACGGTCACGCCCACCAGACGACCCGCCTCGTCCAGAACCGGGGTGCCGGCGATCGACATGAGCCCGCTGCCCACGGCATCGCCCAGCCCGTCCGTGCGGCCTGTCTCGGCATAGATGTCGCGGCCCGGGTATTCGGCGGCGGGGCCCAGCTTCTTGGCGGTCAGCTCTCCGGGGGCCTGGCGGGGAAAGCCGGGTGTGAAGGCGCGGTCCGTCGGGGCCAGCCCCTGCTCGCCCAGGGGCAGGGGGGGCGCCCCCGCCGTCGTGGTCAGCACGACGAGGCCATCCACGGGGGCACCGACCACACGGGCCGGCAGGCCCCGGATCGGGGTCGCCATCACCATGGGGGCCCGGCAGCCGGCCACGACGCCGGCCTCGGTGATCCAGATGCCCCGGTCGGATACCGAGGCGGCCGCGCCGCGGACGAGGCGGAGCGGGTCCCTGGGCGGTGTGCGCAGGGCCAGGAAGTCGATCTGTGTGAGGTCCGCCAGGGCCTGGGCGTTGGGCGGCAGGGGGGCCACGGCCGGGGCATCGTGATGGCTTCGCAGGCTCAGGGCCAGGACGGCCACAAGCGCCGTGGCCAGGGGAAAGATCACGATGGGCGGGGGTGGACGCACGGCCGGTTCAGAAGGTGAGGGCGGCGCTGAGCAGCCATGCCGTGGCCAGCCGGGCCGCGACCAGCAGGACGGCCGCGGACACGTCCCCCGTATCCCGGATGCGGGCGCTCAGACCCGCCAGGATCAGGTCCGTGAGGGCGAACAAGGTCAGCTGGACCAGGCCCGCGACGCCCGCCCATACGGCCATGTCGAGCCAGCCATTGGCAGAGGTCAGGGCGCGGGCCAGGGGCAGGACGAGGGCGAACAGGGTCACGCCGTACAGCACGGCCGAGCCCTGATTGCCGTCCTGGATCTGGCTGATTTCCTGCCCGCGGGAGCAGACCGTATAGATGAAGGCCCAGACGACGAACGCGCCGAGCCCTATGCCCAGATGGGCCAGAAGGATCGGAAATCCCGCGACGAAGGCTATGATTTCCGGAGGGGTGGACATGGACGACCTCGGACCTGTCAGAAATTCGACCCCCGCACGGCATCACAGGGGTTCTCATGTCGCAAGCGTCCTCTCCAAAGAGGCGTGATTACATGCGGTTAACTCTAGTTCAGTTGATCGAGCGTCCTACCCCAGGGGGCGCTCCAGTATGCGTTCCAGGATCCGGATCGGGGCCTTGTCCGGGGCGGCCATGCCCGCGGGGGGCAGGAGGAAGGTCTGCTCGAAGGCGTGCTGGCCGGCCATGGCCGCGTGGAGCACGCTGTCGGTATAGACGATCCAGCTCGCACCAGCCGGAAGGTGCAGATCGTGCTGGGGCGTGCGGGTCTGGAAGTCCGCATCCAGCTTGCCCAGGTCATGCAGCTGCAGCATGGCCGCGTCATAGGGGGTCCGGCGTCCCCTGGTGATCTTCAGCGCCTGCATCACCGATGCGGTGAGGGGGCCGGGACCGGGTCTCAGGCGCGGGGCGAAGTCCCGGGCGAAGGCCTCGAAGGACTGACCGCCCAGACGCCAGTGACGGGCCCGTCCCTCGGGATTGACGTTGGTGAACACCCGCAGGATGCGGCGACCCTGGTTGGGATTGGCCGGAAAGGCGTCTACGTGCAGGAGGCGGTCATCCTTGCGCGGGCTCAGGGCCCGGACCGAGACCTCCCCCGGCCGGAAGCTGGTGCGTCGCTGCTCTGCCGTGGCCAGGTAGCCCGGAGCCACCTGCTGCAGGAGGGCTCTCGCAAAACCGGCATAACGGGCGATCATCCCGCGGCACCGCTCCAGCGCCTCGCCCTCCAGGCCCGTGCCGCCGAGGCCACCGGTCTCGGGGGCGTAGCTGACGTTCTTCGATCCGCCGGAAAAGATCGCCGGATCGATCAGGGCGTGTTCATCCGCATGGAGTTCGAACGGGGTGTCCGGCAGCAGCACCAGGCCGCCATCCTCCAGCACCTCGGTCAGCCGATGCGGGTCGTCGCCGATCCGAGCTTCGATCACCTGGGCCATGGCGGGGCTCCGTTTCATCTTGAGTCCGGCTGCCCTGAACGCGACGGTCCGGACCCCGGGACCTACATCAGTTTGAGGATCAGGTCTTCCAGCACCTTGTCGACGCCGAGGGCCATGCGCCGGGCCGCCTCGTAGATCTCGCCGAAGGCCTGGCGGCGCGGGACGACCCCTTCCACGCGGGATTCCGGCAGGATCGAGGGGGTCAGGATCTCCAGGGCCCGGCCGTCGGGGCGACAGATCAGGATCTCGGGATCGGCATTCTCCGGATCGCCGGAGCCTTCGCCGATCTCGACGATGAACTCGCCCACATGGACCTGATAGCGGCCCTCATGCTCCGTCGTGATCCAGGTCAGGCCCTGGACTAGGGACTTGGCATGGAGGCGCTCCACAAAGATGGCGTCGCGGGTCCGATCGAGGGCATGCATGTCGAGGGGGCTCCTGGGAAGGCACCGGCACGGTTCGCCGACAATCTAGTCGCGGACGTGGGACGCACAAGGGGATTCGCCCCGGCGGGCCTGCGGCGTTTCGGTCCACCGCCGGTCCGGGCCGGGATCTTTCCGGGCTTGGATTATGCCCCGTCCGGGATTACCTGTCGGTCAATCGAGCGGCGAGGTCCGCACGAAAGGACATCATGTCACGTGAAAGCCGGATACTCAGGGGTCTGAAGCTCGGTCTGCAGCGCAAGTGCCCCAACTGCGGCCAGGGTCACCTGTTCCAGGGCTATCTCAAGGTCCGGCCGACCTGCGATGTCTGCGGTCATGACAACGGGGCGTACCGCGCCGACGACGCGCCCCCCTATTTCACCATCCTGATCGTCGGCCACCTGATCGTCGCCCCGCTGCTGGCCTTCGGCTTCATCATCAGCTGGCCGGCGGAGCGGGTTCTGGCCGTCACCCTGCCGGCCCTCGTCATCCTCACCCTGGCCATCCTGCCACTGGTCAAGGGCGCGGTGCTGGGCTTCTCCTGGGCCGCGGATGCGAGCGCGCCGGTGGAACCGACGCGCCCCTGAGCCACCCCGCTGCCCGGCGCTATTTCCGCTCCGCTGCCGAGAGGTCCCGCACGGCCTTGAACTCGGACCCCGCCTGCCAGCTGGGCCAGCGGCGACTGTTGGCCAGGTCGCGGCCGAGGCCGTAGATCAGGCCGTCATCGATGGCCTGGCCCCGAAGGTCCCAGTCCGCGCGCCACTCGTCGGCCGGCTGATGGTAGCGGTGCACCACATAGTCCTGCTCCGCCGCGCGGCCGGCCGCCTCTCCGCCGGTATAGAGGTCGGTGCCGCCGTTCACCGACACGGCCGGCACCCCGCGCTTGGCGAGGGGGAAATGGTCCGAGCGGAAGAAGTGGCCCGCCTCCGGGACCCCGTCGGGGGTGAAGCGGCGTCCCTGCGCCGCGGCGGCGGCGGCGATGTCGTCCTGCAGGCTCAGTCGACCGTTGCCGGAGGTGGAGATGTCCCTGGCCGGGCCGTTGGTCTCCAGGCCATCCCGGTTGTACACGGCCACCGTCTTCGCCAGCGGATAGAGCGGATGCGAGGCGTAGTATTCCGACCCCAGCAGGCCCTTCTCCTCGGCAGTGAAGGCGATGAAGCCCACGGTCCGCTCGGTCCGCGGCTGGGCGGCGAACACCCGGGCCAGCTCCAGCAGGGAGGCGATGCCCCCGGCATTGTCCACCGCACCGTTGTAGATCCTGTCGCCCTTCGCGTCCGGCAGGCCGATGCCCAGATGGTCCCAGTGGGCCGAATAGAACACGTACTCGTCCGGATGGGTCCGGCCGGGCAGCAGGGCCACCAGGTTGTGCGAGACGATCGTGGCCGCCTTGACGGGGAAGTGGGCACTGAAGCGCTCGCCACCCAGGGCCACCGGACGGAAGTCCGCGGTCTGGGCCCTCGCCTTCTCGGTCTCGAAATCCAGTCCGGCCCGGCGGAACAGGTCCACCGCCTGATCCCGCTGGATCCAGCCCTCGAGCAGGGGGTGGGCCTTGCGCGGAGACGGGCGGACCACGTCGAACTGCGGGGCGGAGTTGGAGTTCTTCACCGTGGCCCAGCCATAGGAGGCCCCGGCGGTCTCGTGCACGATCAGCATGCCGACGGCCCCCTGTCGCGCCGCCTCCTCGTACTTGTAGGTCCAGCGACCGTAATAGGTCATCGCCTTGCCGTCGAACCGGCCGGTGGTGGGATGGCCCGGCGGGGTCTCGAAATCGGGATCGTTGATCAGGACCACGGCGACCTTGCCCTTGAGGTCCACGCCCTTGAAATCGTCCCAGTTCCGCTCCGGGGCCTTGATGCCGTAGCCGACGAACACCAGCGGGGCCCGGCGGATGTCCACCCGCTTCACCGGCAGCAGGGTGTGGACCACCGCCTCCTCGCCCTGGTGCAGCACCCGGGCGCCGCCCGTGTCGGAAAAGGCCAGTTTCGGCGGGGCCGCGACCTCGAAGCGCCGCAGGGGCGCGTTCTGGGTCCAGGACCGCCCGCCGTCGGGGCGCAGGTCGCCGCCGGGGGTCAGGCCGAGGGCCTGGAACTGGCTGCTGATATAGTCCAGCGTCTTGACCTCCGCCCGGGTGGCCGGGCCGCGTCCCTCGAAGTCGTCGCTGGACAGCACCTTCACATGGGCTGACAGACGCGCCGGGTCGATCGGGGTCGGGGGCAGGGCCTGGGCCTGAGCCTCCGCCGGGGTATCGGCGGCGGCGCTGAGCACGGGGGCGAGACCGGCCCCCACCAGCAGGCTGGCGGCGGAGACGGCGGCGATCGACAGCTTCATGGCTCACAACTCCCGGGACACGGACAGGCGGACAGCATAGACGACCCGAGCCCAGGCCGTCGACTGTCCGCGGTCCGTCTGTCCCCAGAGGAAAACCCGTTTCCGTTCCGCCGCAAAATGGGGTATGCACTGCCCGACACCGCCCGGCCGAAAGGCCGGGCGCCGCTGTTTCTGGCCGAGGGTTTTGCCGGTCCGGCAAGCGGGCCACACGCTGACCAAGAGATGAGGGATTATGACTGACATCCTGATGCCGAAGGCGACCGCCGTCTGGCTCGTCGAGAACACGTCCCTGACCTTCGAACAGATCGCCGACTTCTGCGGTCTTCATCCTCTGGAAGTGAACGGCATTGCCGACGGCGAAGTGGCCCGGGACATCCGCGGGGCCGACCCCATCGCCAATGGCCAGCTGAACCGCGAGGAACTCGACAAGGCCCAGGCCGACGCCGGCTACATGATGAAGGTGCAGAAGAGCCGGCACGCCGAGCTGCTGAAGCCCGTGCGCAAGGGGCCGAAATACACCCCGGTCTCCCGTCGCCAGGACCGGCCGGACGCCATTGCCTGGTTCCTGCGCAACCACCCGGAAATCACCGACGGCCAGATCTCCAAGATCCTCGGCACCACCAAGGCGACGATCGAGCAGGTCCGCAGCCGCAGCCACTGGAATGCCACCAACATCAAGCCGGTGGATCCCGTGACGCTGGGCCTGATCAGCCAGCTGGAGCTGGACGACATCGTGCGCAAGGCTGCCGACAAGAAGGCCAAGGACGATGCACGCAAGGGTATCGTCACCGACGGCCCGACCCTGGCCCCGATCGGCGCGGCCGCCGAGCCTTCGTCCATCGACGATGGGGCGGACCACGATTTCGACGGGGACGACGAGGACTGATCCGCGTCCGCCGGGGCTCGGACGGCGGCGGAGACGATCCGCCGCCGGTGAGTCAGTGGCTGCGGGTTTTCCGAAGGCCCTCGATCTCGTCCTTGAGCTTCAGCTTCTGTCGCTTCAGCTCCTTCAGTCGGCCGGTATCAGCCACGGGACGCAGGCTTTCCTCCCGGATCGCCCGTTCAAGGGTCTGATGCCGGGAATCCAGTTCACGGATGTGCGAGTCCAAAGCCATGGGGCGCCTCCTCGAGGATCAACCCCTTGAGTGAACACCCCGGACGGACCCTTGTCAGATCACGCTGCCGTGAAGCTGAATTAACACCGTCTGTGTTCAGAACCTGTTTACGACGCCCCCGCGAATCTGGACTGTGGAAGGCTGACGACCGCCGCCATGGAGCGTCAACGGGCGGGGGGAGACGGGTGCATGAACGATCATGACGAGGGCGACGACGAGGCGACCCAGCAGGCCAGGGCCCGTCTCGCCGAATTGCGGCAGGAGCATCTGGACCTCGGTGCCGCCGTCACTGCCCTGAGCGAGCAGCACAACCCCGACATGATCCGCGTGGCCCGCATGAAGAAGCGCAAGCTGGCCCTGCGGGACCAGATCGTGCTGCTGGAGAACCAGCTGATCTCCGACATCATCGCCTGAGCGGCGGCGGGAGCGGGAGCGGGATAGGGGTCTGGCCGCGTCAGCGCGGCGGGGGCTTGTTCAGGTACATGGCCGCATCGGCCCCGGCCAGCAGGTCTGCCGGGGTGACGCCCGGTTCGAACATCCTCATTCCGAACGAGACCCGCAGGGGCACCGCCCGTCCCTCGTGGATGGCGGGGGTCGCCTCGATCCGCTGCTTCAGGCTGGCCGCCTTGGCGATCGCCGCGCTCCGGTCCACCTGCACCAGGATCACCGCGAACTCGTCGCCGCCCAGACGGCCGACCACATCGGACTCCCGGACGTGACCGGCGAGGGTCGCGGCCACGGCCTGCAGGGCGGCATCCCCGGCGGCATGGCCGAACGTGTCATTGATCCCCTTGAAGGCGTCCATGTCGAAGAACACCACGGCGGCCGTGGACGCATAGCGCTCGCAGAAGGCCACCACCCGGTGCAGTTCCCGCAGGAAGGCGCGCCGGTTGAAGATCGTGGTCAAGGGGTCGCGATCTGCGAGGATCTCCAGCGCCGCCACCTGCAGCTCCAGCCGGGCGACGTCGGCCCGCAGCCGGGCGATCACCGCATCCGGGCTGTCCGGGCTGTCCGGCGGGACAGGAGCCGGTTCGGTCGTGGGATCTGAGGGCCTGTTCAAGGGCGGGAACCTATTCCATTGCGGGGCGGCGCAGCGTCCCTATACTTGTGCGCTTTCCCACCCGCGGGCGGGTGCAATTGGGAAGCTGTGCTTTGGCGAAGTCAATGGCCGTGTCGGCCGAAACCCCTCCTGTGGCCATCATCATGGGCAGCCGCTCGGACTGGCCGACGCTCCAGGCCGCGGCCGAGGTGCTCGATGCCCTCGGCGTCGCCCATGCGGACAAGGTGGTGTCGGCCCATCGCACACCGCAGCGGCTCTATGCCTTCGCCACCACCGCGAAGGCCACCGGCTACAAGGTGATCATCGCGGGGGCGGGCGGCGCGGCCCACCTGCCGGGCATGACCGCGTCCATGACCGACCTTCCGGTGCTGGGCGTGCCGGTGGAATCGAAGGCGCTGAGCGGCCTCGATTCGTTGTTGTCCATCGTCCAGATGCCGGGCGGGGTGCCCGTGGGAACCTTGGCCATCGGCAAGGCAGGGGCGAAGAACGCCGGTCTGCTGGCGGCGCAGATCCTCGCCCTGTCGGACCCGGACCTGGCCGCCCGTCTCGCGGCCTGGCGCACCGCACAGACCGACCAGGTGCTGGAGACCGTGGAAGATTGACCCGTTCTGCTGACCTGACCCCGGCCGCGGGCTTTGCCCCCCTGTCGCCGACCTCCACCATCGGCATCCTGGGCGGCGGGCAGCTGGGGCGCATGCTGGCCCTGGCCGCCGCGCGGCTGGGCTTTGACACCTGCATCCTGACCCCGGAGGAGGCGGCGCCCGCCAGCCGCGTGGCGGCCTCCAGCCTCGTGGCCGCCTATGACGATCCCGTGGCCCTGGCGGAGTTCGCCGCCCGCTGCCAGGTGGCGACGGTGGAGTTCGAGAATGTGCCCGCCCGGGTGGTGGACCGCCTGCTGGCGGCCGGGGTCCGGATGGCCCCGGGCCCGCTGGCCCTGGCCACGGCCCAGGACCGGATCGCCGAGAAGACCTTCTTCACGTCCGTCGGTGTCGACTGCGCCCCGTTTGCCGCCATCGACCGGGTGGAGGATCTGACGGATGCCGTGGCCCGGATCGGCACGCCGTCGCTGCTGAAGACCCGCCGGGAGGGCTATGACGGCAAGGGTCAGGCCTGGGTCCGGACCCCGCAGGAGGCCGCGGCCGCCTTTGCGGCCATCGGCGCCGCGCCGGCCATCCTCGAGGGGCGGGTGGACTTCGTGCGGGAGCTGTCGGTCATCGCCGCCCGCAGCTGGGGCGGAGAGATCGCCGCCTATCCCCTGGCCGAGAACACCCACGCGCACGGCGTGCTCCGCCGCTCCGTCGCGCCTGCCGCGGTCCGGGAGGAGACGGCGGCGGCGGCGCTGCACATCGCCGAGCGCCTGCTCACCGGCCTCGACTATGTGGGGGTCATGGGGGTGGAGCTGTTCGAGATGGCGGACGGCCGCCTGCTGGTGAACGAGATTGCCCCCCGGGTGCACAATACCGGCCACTGGACGCTGGACGCCTGCGAGGTGGACCAGTTCGAGCAGCACATCCGTGCCGTGGCCGGATGGCCGCTCGGCCCGACCCGTCCCTTCGCCCGGGCGGAGATGATCAACCTGCTCGGGGACGAGGCCGATGCCTGGGCCACCTTTGCCGCCGACCCGACGGCGCGCCTGTGGCTCTACGGTAAGTCAGGGGCCCGGCCGGGGCGCAAGATGGGTCACGTCAACCGGCTGACCGGGGCGCTTCCGTACTGACCGGTCGTCCGTAGCGGAGGCGGGCGAGGAAACCGGCGACGGACCGTGCCGCCCCCTCCGGATCCAGCGTCACCCCGGCCTTGGCCTTCTCGAAGGCCATGACGCCCTCGATCCGGGCCGCGAGGTGGGCCTCCGCCGCGGTCTCGTCCCGCGCCAGCCGCACGGCGAGGGTCGAGGCCAGCACGGTGGAGAGGATCGCCCGCTTGGAATAGTGGTTGAAGTCCGTGGCCGTGTCCCCGGCCCAGCGCCACAACTGGTCCGCCGCGGCCCACATCAGTCGTCCCGCCAGGGGCGCGTTGCCGGGCAGGGCGAGAAAGCCGAGGGACCGCCGGACCGCGGCCTCGTCCTCCAGGGCCACGGCGATGCGGGTCCGGACGGCGGTGGTGATGCGCTCGCGGATGCGGAGGGCCGACGGATCGATCGCGGCCAGACGCTCTGCCGTGACGGCATCGTGCCGACGGGCCAGCAGGGCGGCCAGGTCCCGGGGGCCGTGGGGCAGCAGCAGCTCGCACTCCGCCAGCGACAGGCCCACCTGGGCGGCCGCCCGCTCCACCAGCCGGGCGTCCCAGCGGCCGTGCCGGGCCACGAGGGCGATGGCGGCATCCAGCAGATGCCCCTCGGTCTCGTCCGCCCAGTCCCGGGGCGGCGTGTCGTGATTGTCCGGATAGCTCATGGTTCCAAGATAGGGCATGACGGGCCCGGGCGCCATCCGCCCCCTTGTCTGGTGGGGTTTCCGGCCGGCTCGGGCCGCGAAAATGGCCCGCAGGCCGCGCCGTGTGCGACTCACGCGTGGACAGCCGCGTTCGCCTCTGCTATTTCCCCCTCCCACAAGGCACGGAGAGTTCCTTTCCGGGCACAGGATGCTTTTTCCAGAACCGAACGCGCGGCTACGGATCGTGGCGCGGACGGGGGTCCAGAGGAGGGCCTAGTCATCGTTCAGATTTTTGTGCGCGACAATAACGTCGACCAGGCCCTCAAGGCGCTGAAGAAGAAGATGCAGCGCGAGGGTACGTTCCGCGAGATGAAGCGGCACGTCCACTACGAGAAGCCGTCTGAAAAGCGTGCGCGTCAGAAGGCCGAGGCCGTGCGCCGGGCCCGCAAGCTGGCCCGTAAGCGCGCCCAGCGCGAAGGCGGCATCGTGGTGGCGCCGAAGCGGACCAAGTAGGGTTCGCCGTCGCAAGGCTGCATGGATCAAGGCTCCCGCTCGGGGGCCTTTTTCTGTTGTGCGGGCCGCAGGTGACCGGGCTCAGCGGTCCCGGCGGAACAGGGAGGCCAGAACCCGTCGGGGATCCAGCTTCTCCGTGGCGAGGGCACCGGAGCGGAAGGCTCGTCCGGACAGCCAGACCACGACCGTGGCCGTCAGCACCATCTCGCCCAGGGCCGCAGCCAGTTCCAGTGCGGGCGCGCCGGCCGCGACCCGGGTTGTCATCAGGAACGGCGTGAAGACCGGCACCCAGACGAGGGTCTTCAGCAACGGGGCGTCCGGTGCACGGATGGTGGCCCCGAGGAACACGATCGGCACGGTCAGCAGCACCATCACCGGTCCCAGCAGGGTCTGGGCCTCCCGCGGGGTCTCGCAGTAGGACCCGATGGCGGCGAAGATCGCGGCATACATCAGATAGCCGACGATGAAGAAGGCGGCGAACCACAGGACCAGCCCGTGGCCGGTCAGCGCAGCTCCGACCACTCCCAGCATGTCCGGGGCGGAGCGGTTGAGCAGCCAGAAGCCGATGGCCCCCCAGAAGCCCATGGTGGTCAGGGACAGGGCGGCCCCGCCGAGGATCTTCCCGGCCAGGATCTCGGTCACCGAGGCGGAGGACAGCAGCACCTCGATCACCCGGTTGGACTTCTCCTCGATCACCGTGTTCAGCAGGATACCGGCCCCGGTCAGCACCAGGGCCCACAGGAGAAACGACAGGCCCACAGCCACCAGCACCGGGGCCTTGTCGGCCAGGGAGACCTGTCCGCCGGCGGCCTGGGGCGAGAAGTCCCGGACATCGGTCAGGTGCCGGTCAAGGGTCTCGGCCACGGTCGGCGAAACGCCGGCTGCGGCGAGACGCGCCCGCCGCGACCAGTCGTTCAGGGGCGTGGTCAGGGTGTCGGACCAGTTCGCCACCTGCGGCCGAGGGGTCCACACGTCCATGTGCAGCTGGTCGCGCCCGCCATGGATCACCACGGCACCGGACAGGGGACGGCCGTCCTCCCGCGCGATACCTGCCGCCATGTAGGCGCGGATGACCCGGCCCGCCTCGGCCGGCGTCTGCGCAGCGGTGAACACGGCGGGCGGTGGCACCACGGTGATGCTGCGCCTGGCCTCGGGCCCGGTGTGGCTGGCGGTGCCCGGTCCTGGCTCGGGGTCGGAACGCTCCGCCGCCGGCCGGGCCAGGGCGCGGACCAGCCACGGTCCCGGCCCGTCTGCCCCGAGTCCCGTCAGGTCGAGGATTGCCACCGTGGGCGGTGGCTCGGTCCTGGCGATCATCTGGGGGGCGAGCCCGCTGACCACGCCGACCAGGGGCATCACCAGCAACGAGATCCAGAAGCCCGGCGTGCGAAGAAACGAGAGATATTCCCGCTGGGCGATGATCAGGGCGCGTCTCATGCCTGCAGCTCCGTATCCCGGGTGAGGACGATGAAGGCGTCGTGCAGGGTCGGCTCCCGCGCCTCGAACCGGGTGATCTCCAGTCCCTGAACGAAGGCTTCCTTCAGTGCCGCGTGGGTTGAGGCCCCCGCCGCCAGGTCGACCACCAGGCTCGGCCCGTCGGCAGACATCTCCTGCGTCATGCCGGTGACCCCGGGCAGGCCTCTCACCCGGTCCGCGTCGACCTGACCCACCAGCACCAGTCGCCGGGGCACAGCGGCCCGGGCGGCCGCAACGGTCCCGTCGAAGACCTTCCGGCCCCTCGCCATCAGCACCACCTTGTCGCACAGCCGCTCCGCATGGGCCATGACGTGGGTGGAGAAGACGACGGTGGCCCCCCGGTCCGCCAGCCCGCGGATCAGCCGCTCCAGGGACTGCTGGTTCACCGGGTCGAGACCGGAAAAGGGCTCGTCCAGGATCACCAGTTCCGGCTCGTGGACCAGGGCGGAGATCAGGGCCACCTTCTGGGCCATGCCCTTGGACAGGGACTTGACGGGCTTGTGCATGGCGGGGCCCAGCCCCTGGTCCACCAGCAGGGCCTCGCCCCGACGGCGGGCGGTGCGGCTGTCGAGCCCCTTGAGGGCTCCGAAGAAGTCGAAGGCCTGGGCCGGCGTCATGCGGCGATAGAGGCCGCGCTCCTCGGGCAGGAAGCCGATCCGGTCCCGGACCCGGCGGCCGTCGGCGGCACCCAGCACGGTGATGCGGCCCGAGGTGGGGGCCACCAGTCCCAGCACCATGCGCAGCGTCGAGGTCTTTCCGGCCCCGTTGGGGCCCAGGAAGCCGAAGATCTGTCCGCGCGGGGCCTCGAAGCTGAGATCGGTGACCGCGGTCATGGCCCCGTAGGACTTGCAGACCGTCTCGAGTTTCAGAGCCGGTTCCATCATGCGTGTCTCCTCAGCGCCGGTCCCGGGTGTGCGTCCTCGCCCCGACCTCGCGGCACCGGATCAGAGCGCCTTGACGATGCCCTCGACCATCTTCTTGGCATCGGCGAACAGCATCATGGTGTTGTCGCGGAAGAAGAGCTCGTTTTCAACGCCGGCATAGCCAGAGCTCATGCCCCGTTTCACGAAGAGGACCGTGCGGGCCTTCTCCACATCCAGGATCGGCATGCCGTAGATGGCGGACTTGGGGTCGGTCTTGGCGGCCGGGTTGGTCACGTCATTGGCTCCGATGACAAAGGCCACGTCGGCGGTGGAGAACTCCGAATTGATGTCCTCCAGTTCGAACACCTCGTCATAGGGCACATTGGCCTCGGCCAGCAGCACGTTCATGTGGCCGGGCATGCGACCGGCCACGGGGTGGATGGCGTATTTCACCTCCACGCCCTCGGCCTTCAGCCGGTCCGCCATTTCCCGCAGGGCGTGCTGGGCCTGGGACACGGCCATGCCGTAGCCGGGCACGATGATCACCTTGGAGGCGTTCTTCATGATGAAGGCCGCGTCGTCGGCGGAGCCCTGCTTCACCGGCCGGGTCTCCTTCACCCCGTCGCCACCGGCCGCCGCATCCTCGGCCCCGAAGCCGCCCAGGATCACCGAGACAAAGCCCCGGTTCATGGCCTTGCACATGATGTAGGACAGGATGGCACCGGACGAGCCGACGAGGGCGCCTGTGATGATCAGGGTGATGTTGCCAAGGGTGAAGCCCATGGCGGCGGCCGCCCAGCCGGAATAGCTGTTCAGCATGGACACCACCACCGGCATGTCCGCGCCGCCGATGGGGATGATCAGGGTGACGCCCAGGATCAGGGCCAGGGCGAAGACGCCGCCGAAGGCCCACAGGGCGGTCCCGCCCGAGAGGCACAGGACCACGATCAGCGCCACGATGCCCAGGGCCAGGGCCAGGTTCAGCAGGTGCCGGGCGGGCAGCAGGATCGGGGCCCCGCTCATGTTGCCGTTCAGCTTGGCAAAGGCGATGAGCGAACCGGTGAAGGTGATGGCCCCGATGGCCACGCCGACGCTGAGTTCGATCAGGCTTTCCAGTTTCACCCCGTCCCCTTCGGCGATGCCGTAGGCGGCCGGCGTGAAGATGGCGGCCACGGCCACCAGACAGGCGGCGAGGCCCACCAGGCTGTGGAAGGCCGCCACCAGCTGGGGCATGGCGGTCATGGCCACCCGGCGGGCGATCACGGCACCCACGCCGCCGCCGATGGCCACGCCGCCGGCGATGAGGGCGAGGGTGACGCCGTCGAGAATGCCTTCGCTGAACAGGGTCGTGAGCACGGTGCCCACGGCGATGGCCATGCCGATCATGCCCATGGTGTTGCCGCGCCGGCTGGTTTCCGGGCTCGACAGGCCTCGCAGGGCCAGGATGAACAGCACGCCCGAGGCGAGATAGAGGATGGCGGCGATATTGGCGTTCATGGGCGGATGCCCTCCGGAAAGGTCTGGATCGTCAGGCGAGAGGCAGGAAGCCGGCGGCGGACCGCTACTTCGCCCGTTCCTTCTTCTTGTACATGGCCAGCATGCGCTGGGTGACGAGGAAGCCGCCGAAGATGTTCACGGCCGCCAGTCCCGCGGCGATGGCACCGGCCCCCTTGGAGATCAGGACGCCCGCCCCGGTGGTCTCGTCCCCGGTGGGGGGGTGGGCGGCGGCGGCCAGCAGGGCACCGACGATGATCACCGACGAGATGGCGTTGGTCACGGCCATCAGCGGGGTGTGCAGGGCGGGGGTCACGCTCCACACCACGTAATAGCCGACGAAGATCGCCAGCACGAAGATGGCGAGGCGGAATACGGTGGGGTCTACGGCTTCCATGTGGCGGCTCTTCGTCCCTTGGGTGGTGTGGAGGATCAGCCCTTCAGGGCCGGATGCACGAGGGCCCCGTCGCGGGTGACGACGGCGGCCTTGAGGATCTCGTCCTCGAAGTCGGGGGCCAGCGCCTTGTCCTTGTCGATGAGCAGGGCGGTGAAATTGACGAGGTTGCGGGCATAGAGGGCCGAGGCGTCCGCCGCGATCCGTCCGGCCAGGTTGGGATAGCCGACGATCTTCACGCCGCCGATCTCCACCACTTCGCCGGACTTCGAACCGGCGACATTGCCGCCCTGCTCGACGGCCAGGTCCACCAGCACCGATCCGGACCGCATGGAGGCCACGTGCTCCGCCGTGACCAACCGGGGCGCGGCGCGGCCGGGGATCAGGGCGGTGGTGATCACGATGTCCTGCTTCTTGATGTGCTCGGCGGTCAGGGCCGCCTGCTTGGCCTGGTATTCCGCCGACATTTCCTTGGCATAGCCGCCGGCGGTCTGGGCGTTCTTGAACTCCTCGTCCTCGACGGCGAGGAACTTGGCACCCAGGCTCTCCACCTGCTCCTTGGTGGCGGGGCGGACGTCGGTTGCGGTGACCACGGCACCGAGGCGACGGGCGGTGGCGATGGCCTGCAGACCGGCCACGCCGACCCCCATGACGAACACCTTGGCCGCGGCCACGGTGCCGGCGGCGGTCATCATCATCGGCA
>DAINBM010000004.1:0-26062 GCA_036732965.1 Caulobacteraceae bacterium
CTGGGGCGCGGCACCCTGGACGGGCACCATTACATCAGCCCCAAGACCCTCGCCTTGATGGGGGCGAACCATCTGCCGGGGGGCAAGGACCTGGCGGCCTGCTCCCAGTCCCTGTTCAGCGAGGCCACCTATGCCGGCGTCGGCTTCGGCCTGGGCTTTGCCACCACCACGAACCCGGCCCAGACCCTGATCCCGGCCAGCGCAGGCGACCTGTGGTGGGGCGGCGCGGCCTCGACGGCCTTCTGGGTGGATCCGGCCGAGGACCTCGCCGTGGTGCTGATGACCCAGCTGATGCCGTCGGGGGCCTATCCCATCCGGCGGGAGCTGCGCACCCTCGTCTACTCCGCCTTCACCGAGAGCCGGATCTAGCCGCCTCGCCGGATCCGGGCGACGATCTCCTTGACCAGACGGGCCGCGACCGTCGCCGTCGTCCCGTTCACGTCCCGGGCGGGGGCCAGTTCCACCACGTCGGCCCCCACCAGCTGACCCGGCAGGGCCGCGATGATCCGCAGGGCCTCCCGCACGGTCAGCCCGCCCGGTTCGTGGTGGTTCACGCCGGGGGCGAAGGCCGGGTCCAGCCCATCGAGATCGAAGGACAGGTAGATGGGGCCGTCCCCAAGGGCGGCGATGGCCATCAGCGCCGTTTCGAAGTCATCGGGCGGATAGGTGCGCACACCGAACCGCTCGGCCTGGGCGCGAAGATGCGGCGTGTCGGCCCGGATGCCGATCTGCAGCAGGCGTCCGGCCAGTCCCTGCTCCATGATCCGCGCGAACGGAGAGGCGTGGCTCAGGGGGTCGCCCTCGAAATCGTCATAGAGATCGGGATGGGCGTCCACATGCACGATCCGCACGCCGGGCCAGCGGGCGGCCACGGCCCGGATCACCGGATAGGTCACCGCGTGATCCCCACCGAGGGTCAGGAGCGCGTCGCCGGCGTCCAGCACCGCTGCGGCGGCCGCCATGATCCGGTCCGCATCGTCCGCATCCCCGGCAATATGGCAGTCCCCGTGATCGTGCAGCACATCGGGGTCGAGCACGTCGGTGAGGTCGGAGGCGAAACGGTTACCGGCGGCATCCTGCAGCGCCGCGCGGATCACGGCCGGTGCCCGCGCAGGTCCCCGCGCGTGGGACGAATGGTCGTCCCAACCCACTCCCAGAAGCCCCGTCCGCATGCCGCCAGCCCTCCGCATCGCGGCGGAGCGTGCGGTGCGACCGCGGGAATGTCCAGCCCGGCCGGTCTCGGCCTAGGTGCGGAAG
The DNA here is from genome assembly GCA_036732965.1 of Caulobacteraceae bacterium. Taxonomy (GTDB): domain Bacteria; phylum Pseudomonadota; class Alphaproteobacteria; order Caulobacterales; family Caulobacteraceae; genus CAIMFV01. The sequence goes on from DAINBM010000004.1 coordinate 1,258, forward strand.
GTCAGATAGCCCCGCTCCACCATTCGACGCATGCCTTCATAGGCCTCGGACAGCTCCTCGAAGCTGCGGCGGAGCTCGGCAAGGTGAGCGGTCCGTTCCGGCGGCACGGTCAATCCGGCGCTGGTCATCGCCAGCGCCTCCGCCACCCAGTTGGCCCGGGCCTGGGCACAGGCCACGGCCATGCGCTGGAAGGCCTGCGCATCCACCGGCCCGACCACCTGGCCGATCACCTCGCGATTGCAGGCATAGGCGGTGTAGTCGATCTTCTCGAGCTGACCGCGCATGCGGCGCTGGGCTGCGGGATCTTCCGAGCTGTCTGGCTGGAAGTGGTCGCTGCGCTTCATCGTCGTACTGTATTGGGCCATGGCCGCGCCTTTCCGGCGTTTTGTCGTCGGACCATCCTGGCACAGTGAGCTTAATCAGGCGTTTAGGGCCGCTCTTGCCCGCTCAGGCCCCGCCGGCGACCAGCGCCGCCACGAAGGCCTGCAGGCCCGGATGGCGCCGACGGCGGTGCTGTTCGCCCTGGTAGACCTGCATCAGGGCCTGATAGGCGGCCTCGAACTGGTCATTGACGATCACATAGTCGTATTCGTCGTAATGGGCGATTTCCTCGGCGGCCCGGGTCAGCCGTCGTTCGATCACCTCGGCGGCGTCCTGGGCCCGGCCCTGCAGCCGCTCCCGCAACGCCCGCAGGCTGGGGGGCAGGATGAACACCATCACCACGTCGTCCCGGGCCCGGGCGGTGATCTGACGTCCGCCCTGCCAGTCGATGTCGAAGAGCACGTCACGTCCGGCGGCCAGCGCCGCCATGACCGGCGCCCGGAGCGTGCCGTAGCGGTGATCGTGCACGTCCGCCCATTCCAGGAAGGCGTCCTCGGCGACCAGTTCGGCAAAGCGCGCGGGCGTGACGAAATGGTACTCGACCCCGTCGGTCTCCCCCGGACGCGGGGCGCGGGTGGTGCAGGACACCGACAGTTCCAGCCGCGGATGCTCGGCGATCAGCCGCCGGGACAGGGAGCTCTTGCCCGCGCCCGACGGGCTGGAGATCACCAGCATCAGGCCCCGACGGGACAGGGGTTCGACCTCACTCGACATTCTGGATCTGCTCGCGGAACTGTTCGATCGTGGCCTTCAGCTCCAGCCCGATGGCGGTCAGGGCCACCGTTGCGGACTTCGAGCACAAGGTATTGGTTTCCCGCATGAACTCCTGGATCAGGAAGTCCAGCCGTCGCCCGGCTGCCCCGTCGCCCGTCAACAGGGCACGGGCGGCGTCGATGTGCGCAGCAAGGCGGTCCAGTTCCTCGCGGATATCGGCCTTTCCGGCCATGATCGCAGCCTCGGCCAGGATCCGCTCGTCCAGCGGACGCGGATCCGCGATCAGCTCGGCCATGCGCCGCTCGAACCGCTCGCGGATGGCGACCGGCTGGGCGGCGGCCTCGGTTTCCGCCTGGCGGACCAGATCGGCGATCCGGTCCACCTGACCGGTCAGCACCGGGGCCAGGGCCGCACCCTCGGCCTGCCGGGACGTGGCCAGTCCGTCGAGCACCGACAGGATCGACTGGCCCATGGCCGCCTCCACCGCCGTGCGAACCTCGGGGGCATCGGTCTCCTCGGTCACCTCGATCACCCCGCGGACGGCCAGCAGGCCATCCAGCCGAGGCCGGTCGACGCCGGGGCGCTCCCCATAGTCGGCAGCGAGCCGAACGAGCCGGTCCAGAAGGTCGGTGTTGATCCGCACGCCGCCGCCGGACTCGGCACGCCGGGCCTGAAGCGTGATCTGGATCTGGCCCCGGGCGAACCGGGTCTGGGCCGCGTCCCGCACCACCCGCTCGAGGGCATCAAAGCCGTTGGGCCCGCGGAACCGGGCCTCGAGATTGCGACCGTTCACCGACCGCGCCTCCACCGACCACGACCAGCCCTCCAGTGCGCCTTCGACCCGGGCAAAACCGGTCATGCCGGACAGGGCCATGGCTAGTGGGCCTGTCGGAGAGCGGGGCGCGCCTCGGCGGTCGGCACCGCGGACCGGCCCTTCTCGATGGCCCGCCATCTGGCGACATTGCGCTCATGTGCCTCGAGCGTGGAGGCAAAGGCGGCCCCCCCCGTACCGTCGGCGACGAAATAGATCTCGGAGGTGTGCGGCGGGTCGAGCACGGCGGCGATGGACTGACGCCCGGGATTGGCGATGGCGGTCGGCGGCAGGCCGGGGTGCAGATAGCTGTTGTAGGGCGTATCCCCCGCCAGTTCCGACGCCCGCAGGCCGTGGCCGAGCGGCAGGCCGCCGGTGATCCCGTAGATGACCGTGGGATCGGCATCGAGCTTCATCCCCATGCGCAGCCGGTTGATATAGACCGCGGCCACCCGCGGGCGGTCGGCCTCGCGCGCCGTCTCCTTTTCCACGATGGACGCCAGGATCACCGCCTCCTCCGGCGAATGGATCGGAAGGTTCGGCTGGCGCCTGGCCCAGAGCTGCCCCAGCTGGCGGTCCATGGCCGCCGTCATCCGTTGCAGCACCGCCGCGCGGGTCTCGCCCCGGGTCACGTCATAGGTCTCGGGCAGGATGGTGCCCTCCTCCACCTCCGGCGTGGCCCCGGTGAGGACGTCCGCATGATCGAGGATCTCCACCACCTGCTTGGCGCTGGCCCCCTCGGGGACGGTCACATGGTGGTGCACGATGTCGCCACTGCGCAGCTTAGACAGGATCAGGGCGATGGAGGCCCCGGACGGCACCAGGTATTCCCCCGACTTGATCCGGTGCGCCGACCCGGTGATCTCCGCCAGGGCGATGAACACCGGCGCGTTGACGATGACCCGGGAGGACGACAGTTCCCCCGCGATTTCCGCAAGTCCCGCCCCCTTGCGCAGCATCACGGTCGTCGCCGGCTGGCCGTTTGCGGCCCGGGGACCGCCCGCATAATAGGCGAACAGACCGGCCCCGGAGATCAGGGCGGCGATCACCGTGAAGGTCACGATCGCACTGGCCAGACCGGCCAGAAACCCCCGCCGGGGTGATGGACCGGCCGGCGGCCGGGACGTGCTGCGGTTCCGGGTCACGGCACCTTTCCGAGCAGCAGTGACGCATTGGTCCCGCCAAAGCCGAAGCTGTTGGACAGGGCGATGTCGATCTTCATCGGCTTGGCCTTGTAGGGCACCAGATCAATGGCCGTCTCGACGGACGGGCTATCGAGATTGATGGTCGGCGGAGCGATCTGGTCGCGGATGGCCAGGGCCGTGAAGGCCGCCTCGATCGCCCCCGCCGCGCCCAGCAGGTGCCCGGTCGCGCCCTTGGTGGCCGACATGGTGGCCTTGCCAGCGGCATTGCCGAGGAGCCGTTCCACCGCCCCCAGCTCGATCTCGTCCCCGACAGGGGTCGAGGTGCCATGGGCGTTCACATAGTCGATGTCGGCGGCGGTGAGCCTGGCGTCCCGCAGCGCCCCCTGCATGGCCCGGAAGCCACCATCCCCGTCCAGGGCCGGCGACGTGATGTGGTAGGCGTCCCCGGACAGGCCGTAGCCCAGCACCTCGGCATAGATCTTCGCGCCGCGGGCCTTGGCGTGCTCGTATTCCTCCAGCACCAGGACGCCCGCCCCCTCGCCCATGACAAAACCGTCCCGGTCCTTGTCATACGGCCGCGAGGCGCGGGTGGGATCGTCATTGAACCCCGTGGACATGGCCCGGCAGGCGATGAAGCCGGCGATGCCCAGCTTGCAGATCGCCGCCTCGGCCCCGCCGGCGACCATCACGTCGGCGTCCCCGTACTTGATCAGCCGGGTGGCGTCGCCGATGGCGTGGGCACCGGTGGCGCAGGCGGTGACGACGGAATGGTTGGGCCCCTTGAAGCCGAAGCGGATCGACACATGGCCGGAGCAGAGGTTGATCAGCGCCGAGGGAATGAAGAAGGGGCTGATCCGCCGCGGACCCTTGGCCTCCAGCTCCACCGCCGTGTCGGCAATGGTGCCGAGGCCGCCGATGCCGGAGCCGATGATCACGCCCGTGCGCTCGCGCCCCTCGTCGTCCTCGGGCTGCCAGCCGGAGTCCTCGACGGCCTCCACGGCCGCGGCAATGCCGTAGATGATGAAGTCGTCCATCCGGCGCAGTTCACGTGCCGGCAGGATCGTCTCCGGATCAAAGAGCCCCTCCATGCCCGGCGCCCCGCCCCCGCGGCCGTTCGCCATGGGCACCTCGCAGGCGACCTGGCAGGCATAGCCTTCCGTATCGAAGGCGGTGATCCGGCCCGCGCCGGACTCGCCCGCGAGCAGCTTCTGCCAGGTCCGCTCCCGACCCGCGGCCAGGGGCGTGACAAGACCAATCCCGGTGATGACGACACGACGCATCGGCAAGCGATCCCTGAACTCGATTCCCACGGTGCGGGCACCCAGTGTGGCGCCAGAACCGGCAACTTCCCAGACTTGTGCGCATCCTGGCGGCCGGACAAGCGGATAAATCCACTCTGCGCGGTTCATCCCGCCCGGCATCGGCCCCGGAAACAGCTTCGGCGCGCCACGCATGCCCGAAGGGACATAGGCGTGACGCGCAGATGTTCAGCCCTGACGGGCAGGAGTCCGGGGCATCTGCATGCCCGGGACCCCGATCAGATCATCCGATCAGGCGCCCAGGCGCTCGCCGATGAACTTCACCGCATCACCCACGGTCTGGATGTGCTCGGCCGCGTCGTCGGGGATTTCGATGTCGAATTCCTCTTCGAAGGCCATCACCAGCTCGACGTTGTCGAGGCTGTCGGCGCCCAGATCGTCGATGAAGCTGGCCTTGTCGGTCACCTTGGCCGGATCCGCATCAAGGTGCTCGATCACGATCTTGCGCACGCGCTCGAGGATATCGGACATTCAGTTTAACCCTTTGCGGTTGGGAGGCGGTGTTGCAGATCCGTAGTTGGCGACCGCCGCCGTGGAGGATGGTTGAGTGGTTCGACCGTGAAACAACCGGCCGCACCGGGGGAGACGATCGGATCAGGCGCTTCGTCAGCACCCGGGACCGATAGCCGTCGCGGGATGAGCTAGCATACTAATTTTGACCATGCCAGCACCCGGCGCGGGTCAGATCATCGCCATGCCGCCGTTCACGTGCAGGGTCTGGCCGGTGACATAGCCGCCCGCATCGCTGGCCAGATAGACGCAGGCTGCGGCGATGTCGTCACCGGTACCCAGTCGCCCGGCAGGGATCCGCGTCAGGATGGCCGCCCGCTGGGCGTCATTCAGGGCGTCCGTCATCGGGCTGGCGATGAAACCAGGTGCCACGCAGTTCACCGTGATATTGCGGCCGGCCACTTCCGCCGCCAGCGCCTTGGAAAATCCGATCATCCCCGCCTTGGAGGCGGCATAGTTGGCCTGACCCGGGTTTCCCGTGACGCCCACCACCGAGGTGATGCCGATGATTCGCCCGGAGCGGCGCTTGAACATGCCCTTGAGGGCGGAACGGCTCAGCCGGAAATAGGCCTCCAGATTGACCTTCTGCACCACCTGCCAGTCCTCGTCCTTCATCCGCAGCAGCAGCCCGTCGCGGGTCAGCCCGGCATTGGAGACGAGAATATCCAGCGGACCCGCAGCCTCTTCGGCGCGGCCGACCAGGCTGTCGACGGAGGCATCGTCGGCGAGATTCGCCGCGGCCACGAAGGCCCGCTCGCCGAGCTCTGACGCGACGGCGGCCAGCGCGTCCTCCCGGGTGCCGGAGAGCACAACCGTGGCCCCCTGGGCATGGAAGGCACGGGCGATGGCCCCGCCAAGGCCGCCGGACGCACCGGTGACAAGGGCCGTCTTGCCGGTCAGGTCAAACATGGATCGATCTCCGAAGGGGGGTGTTGCGGCCGCAGGGGGCCCGCTCATAGCGACGACTCAGGGCGACGACTCAGGGCAACGACTCACAACGACTGGGCGAAGGCCTCGAGGTCCTGGGGCGTGTTCAGGGACACCGCCTCGGCATTGGGAGCGATGCGCTTGGCCATGCCGGACAGGACCTTGCCGGACCCGAGCTCGGCGAAGCGGGTGACGCCCCCCTCCTCCGCCAGCCAGCTGATGCTCTCGCGCCAGCGCACGCGGCCCGTGACCTGCTGGACCAGCAGGTTGCGCAGGGTTTCCGGATCGGTCACCGGGCGGGCCGTGATGTTGGCCACCAGCGGGATCAACGGCTCGGCCACCGAGGTGCCGGACAGGGCCGCGGCCATGGCGTCGGCGGCCGGCTGCATGAGCGGGCAGTGGAACGGCGCGGAAACGTTCAGCGGAATGGCCCGGGCCCCCAGTTCCTTGGCCCGGGCAATGGCCCGCTCCACGGCCGCCACCTCGCCGGAGATGACGATGTTGCCCTGGTTGTTGTCATTGGCCACGGCGCAGACCCCGCCCCCCTCGCAGCCGGCCGCGGCTGCGGCCTCGGCCAGGGCCAGGTCCACCTTCGGACCGATCAACGAGGCCATGGAGCCCGCGCCCACGGGCACGGCGCGCTGCATGGCCTGTCCGCGCAGCTTCAGAAGGCGCGCCGTGTCCGAGAGGCTGAGCGCCTCGATGGCGCACAGGGCGGAGTATTCCCCGAGGCTGTGGCCTGCGGCGAAGGCGGCCCCGTCGATGGCCACGTTGAAGTCGGTGGCCAGAACGCGGACGACGGCCATGCTGACCGCCATCAGCGCAGGCTGCGCGTTCTCGGTCAGGGTCAGCTCGTCCTCCGGTCCGTCCTGCATCAGCCGGAAGAGGTGCTGGCCGAGGGCGTCATCCACCGCCGCGAACACGTCGCGGGCGCTGGCAAAGGTCTCGGCAAGGGCGGCACCCATTCCGACGGCCTGACTTCCCTGGCCGGGAAACAAGAGGGCAAGGCTCATGGACGACATCCCGATCGCTGCGTGTTTGTCGCACGAACCCCTAATGCGCCCCGCGCCAAAGGGGAAGAGGCGGCAAAATCCGCCCACCGATCATTGCGCACGGTTGCGGCCGCCCCCACCTCCATGAAACCCTCGCGAGACCGGAGCCACCCCATGACCCGCCAGTCGCTGAAGCTTGCCTTTGCCGCCGCCGCCACACTCGGTGCCCTCGGCCTGGCCCTGCCCGCCACTGCGGCCTTGAAGACCGGTGCCGTCGCGCCGGATTTCAAGACCAGCGCCGCCCTGGCCGGCAAGACCTTCGACTTCAGGCTGTCGGACGCACTGAAGAAGGGCCCGGTGGTCCTGTACTTCTTCCCCGCCGCCTTCACCTCCGGCTGCACGAAGGAAGCACATGAATTTGCCGAGGCGACGGAGGACTTCGCCAAGCTGGGTGCCACCGTGGTCGGCGTCACCTCGGGCAATGTGAACCGGGTCGCCGAGTTCTCGAAGGTGGAGTGCCGCGACAAGTTCGCCGTTGCCGCCGATCCCGACAAGGCGATCTCGAAGTCGTACGATTCCGTCATCCCCGTGGTCGGCTACACCGACCGGGTCTCCTACGTGATCGCGCCGAACGGCAAGATCGTGCTGGTCTATTCCGCCATGAACCCGGACCAGCACGTGGCAAAGACCCTGGCCGCGGTCGAGGCCCTGAAGTCCGCAAGGTAATGCCGGCGCGCCCTGCGCCGTTTTCACCTTGCATTCCTGAGTTTTCCGCGTATTTTCCGCCGCTTCCCTGAGGAGCGGTCCGCCGCGGTCATGTTTCGGGACAGGATCTTCCTGCCCGGACCGCGTTGGAGCCATCGCAGAGCCCGGATCTTCCGCCGGACCCTGCGCCGCCCCTCGCCCACGGAAGAGGACACACATGGCCTATTACGAACACGTGGTCATTGCGCGGCAGGACATCTCCCCGCAACAGGCCGAAGCTCTCAATGACACGCTGAAGGCGCTCATCGAGGAACATGGCGGCACCGTCGCCAAGATCGAGTACTGGGGTCTTCGCAACCTCGCCTACCGGATCAAGAAGAACCGCAAGGGTCACTACTCCCTGATGGCCATCGACGCCCCGGCGCCGGCCGTGAAGGAAATGGAGCGCCAGCTCGGTCTCAACGAAGACGTGCTGCGTTACCTGACCGTGCGGGTCGAGGACCTCGATCTCGAACTGTCGCCGGTGCTGGCCCGTCGCGATCGCGACGGTGGCCGTGAAGGCCGCGGCGACCGGGAAGGTCGTCCCGAGCGTGAGCCGCGCGCCGAGCGCAGCTTCGACGACGCCGCCATCTGATCAGGGAGCCCATCACCATGACCGATACGAACGACGCTCCCGCCCCCGGCGCTGCCGCCGGCGGAGCCCGCCGCCCCTTCTTCCGCCGCCGCAAGGTCTGCCCGTTCTCGGGTGCCGGCGCGCCGAAGATCGACTACAAGGACGTCAAGCTCCTGCAGCGCTACATTTCCGAGCGCGGCAAGATCGTCCCCTCGCGCATCACTGCGGTGTCGCAGAAGAAGCAGCGTGAACTGGCCAAGGCCATCAAGCGCGCCCGCTTCCTGTCGCTGCTGCCCTACGTCGTGAAGTGAGGGGGACAGCACCATGAAAGTCATTCTTCTCGAACGTGTTGAACGCCTGGGCGCCATTGGCGACGTGGTGTCGGTGAAGGACGGGTTCGCCCGGAACTTCCTGCTGCCCCGCTCCAAGGCCCTCCGCGCCACCAGCGCCAACCTCAAGGTCTTCGAAGCCCAGCGCGGCCAGATCGAGGCCCGCAACGCCGAGGCCAAGGCCGCGGCCGAGCGGTCCGCCGAACGGATCGACGGCGCCACCTACATCCTGATCCGTCAGGCGGGTGAAAGCGGCCAGCTGTACGGTTCGGTCTCCGGACGGGACGTGGCGGACGCCGCGGCCGCCGAAGGCCACAAGATCGAGCGCAGCCTGGTCGTGCTGGACCGTCCGATCAAGACGATCGGCGTCCACCCGATCAAGATCAAGCTGCACGCCGAAGTGACGATCACCGTCTATGTGAACGTCGCCCGCTCGCAGGACGAGGCCGAGCGCCAGTCCCGCGGCGAGGACGTGATCGCCTCGCAGTTCGACGAAGAGCGTCTGGCGGCCGAAGAGGCCGCCGCCGACCTCCTCGAAGGCGGTGCCGGTCAGGCCATGGTGGACGCGAGCTTCGACGACCGCTGATCCGGTCCTCGAGTGGCTGATACAGACGACGGCGTCGGGCCCCTGCCCGGCGCCGTTTTCGTTTGTGCGCGGCAGATACCGCAATTGCCCTTTCCAGACGCGCGGCAAAGTGGATGATCGCGGATCCGTGTGACCTGTCCGGGATATCCCGCATGCCTGCTGCCCTGCTGACGGCCCTTGCCCTGGCCGCCTCCCCCGCCGTCCCGACACCGCCCGTCGTGGATGCGCCGATCCAGCCGGAGCTGGTGGCCATCGCCCGGGCGATCCGCGCGGAGGAGCAGAAGGCCGTCCTCACCCGGCTGGTGGCCTTCGGCACCCGTCACACCCTGTCCGACACCATCTCCCCCACCCGCGGCATCGGTGCCGCGCGGCGCTTCGTCAAGGACCGCTTCGAGGACTATGCCCGGGCCTGCGGCGGCTGCCTGCAGATCGTGACGCCGGAGGAGACGGTGACCGGCGAACGCGTGCCGACGCCCACCGTCATCCAGGACGTGCTGGCCATCCAGCGGGGCACCACCGATCCCGACCGGGTGGTGATCATCGCCGGGCATATCGACAGCCGGGTGTCGGACGCGCTGAATGCCACCTCCGACGCCCCGGGGGCCGATGACGACGGCTCCGGCGTCGCGGCGGTGATGGAGGCGGCCCGGGTCCTGTCGCGCTACCGGTTCAACGCCACCATCGTCTATGCGGTCCTGTCCGGCGAGGAGCAGGGCCTGTTCGGCGGCACGGTGCTCGCCCACTATGCGCGCGCCCACGGCTGGAAGGTGGAGGCGGACCTCAACAACGACATCATCGGCAACATCCACGGCCAGGGCGGCGAGACTGAGGCGGGCTTCGTCCGGGTCTTCTCCGAGGGCACCAAGGCGGTGGAAACCCCGGCAGATGCGAACCGTCGGCGCTACAACGGGGGCGAACTGGACAGTCCATCCCGCAACATCGACCGCTACATGGCCGGTCTCGCGGCACAGTATCTGGACGGGTTCAAGGTCCGGATGGTCTATCGCACCGACCGCTTCGGCCGCGGCGGCGACCAGACCCCGGTGCTGCAGGCGGGCTATCCCGCCGTCCGCGTCACCGAGGCGGCGGAGAACTACACCCGCCAGCACCAGGATGTGCGGACCGAGAACGGCACGGCCTATGGCGATGTGCTGTCCGGCGTCGACTTCCCCTATCTGGCCAATGTCACCCGCCTGGATGCGGTGACACTGGCCAGCCTCGCCTGGGCCCCGGCACCGCCGACCGAGGTGAAGATCTCGGGGGCCGTGTCTGCCGACACCCAGATCAGCTGGCAGCCGGATCCGGCCGCCGCCGGCTATCGGGTCTGGTGGCGCGAGACCACCGAACCCTTCTGGACCCACAGCCGGGACGCCGGTCCGGCAACGACGGTCAAGCTGGGGGGCGTGGTGATCGACGACTGGTTCTTCGGGGTCCAGGCCATCTCGCGCAACGGCTTTGCCAGCCCCGTGGTGTTCCCCGGTCCGGCGGGCGACTTCGTCTCCCCGCCTCCGGCCCCACCCACCGGGAAATAGGCGGCTAGGTCGCGGCCTTCGCCAGAGCCGTGAAGGCCTCGCCCCGGACCTCGAAATCCGGGAACTGGTCAAAGCTGGCGCAGGCCGGGGACAACAGCACCACGGCGTCCCTGTCCGTCGCCTTCGCATCGGCATGGGCCGCGGCCACCGCGGTCGCGAGGTCGCCGCAGGCCACCGCCTTGACGTGTCCCTTCAGCGTCCGCGCGAAATCCTCCGTCGCCTCGCCGATCAGATAGGCGCGGGCTATGCGGGGAAAGAGGTCGGACAGGGACTCGATTCCCCCCGCCTTGGCCCGACCGCCGACGATCCAGTAGAACTGGTCGAAGGTGGCCATGGCCTGGCGGGCGGCATCGGCATTCGTCGCCTTGCTGTCATTGATGAAGCGGACCTTGCCGACCCGCGCCACCTCCTGCATCCGGTGGGCGAGGCCGGGAAAACTGAGCATGCCGCGGAGGATCTCCGCCGAGGAGAGGCCCAGGGCCAGGCAGGCGGCATAGGCCGCCGCCGCATTCTGCCAGTTGTGCCGACCCAGCAGCGCCCGGGCCCGGCCGAGATTGGCCACGTCCACCGACCGCTCGCCGGTGGCGTCGTACAGGGCCCCCTGCAGCACGTAGAACCCGCGCCCCATGGCCCGCCCCGACGAGATCGGCCGGATGGTGCGCTTGTTCAGGGCCGTGATCTCCGTGCAGATCCGCTGCCCCCAGGGGTCATCGACACCGATCACCGCCGTGTCGCCCTTCACCTGGTTGGCGAAGATGCGGCGCTTGGCCTCCACGTAGTTTTCCATGCTGCCGTGCCGATCGAGATGGTCCGGCGAGATGTTCAGCAGCACCGCGGCATCGCATTTCAGGCTGGCCGTCAGGTCGAGCTGGTAGGAGCTCAGCTCCAGCACATAGACGGCCTCGGCCTCGATGTCGTCGAGGCCCAGCACGCCGAAGCCGATATTGCCCCCGACCCGCACCGCGCGGCCGGCCTCCCGGCAGATGTGGCCGATCAGGGCGGTGGTGGTGGACTTGCCATTGGTGCCGGTGATTCCGCAGACCTTCGGCCGGTCATGGGGTGGCAGCGCATTCACGGTGCGGGCGAACAACTCCACGTCGCCGATGATCTCGCATCCGGCGGGACGGGCCCTGTCCACCGTCCAGTGGGGCCTGGGGTGGGTCAGGGGCACGCCGGGGGACAGGACCAGGGACTGGAGCCCGGACCAGTCGGCGGTGGTCAGGTCCTCCACGGGAAGCCCCTCCGCCCGCGCCGCCTCGACGGCGGTGGCATTGTCGTCCCAGACCGTGACCTGCGCACCTGCGGCGACCAGGGCGCGAGCGGCGGCCAGCCCTGTCCGGGCAAGCCCGAACACAGCCATCCGCTTGCCTTCGAACCCGCGCAGGGTGATCACGACCGGTCTCCTCTCTTGCGTCTCAGCGCAGCTTCAGCGTGGCCATGCCGAGCAGGGCCAGCACCACCGCCACGATCCAGAACCGGATGACGATGGTGGACTCGCTCCAGCCCAGCTTCTCGTAGTGGTGGTGGATCGGCGCCATCAGGAACACCCGCTTGCCGGTGCGGCGGAAATACAGGACCTGGATGGCCACCGACAGGGTCTCGACGACGAACAGGCCGCCGACGATACCCAGCACGATCTCGTGCTTGGTACAGACCGCGATGGCCCCGAGAAGCCCACCCAGCGCCAGCGACCCCGTGTCTCCCATGAAGATCCGCGCCGGGGGGGCGTTGTACCAGAGAAAGCCCATCCCGGCCCCGATGACGGAGCCACAGACCACGGCCAGCTCCCCTGCGCCGGGCACGAAGTGGATCTGCAGATACTGGGCAAACACGAAGTTCCCGACGAGGTAGGCGATCACGCCGAAGGCCGTCGAGGCGATCATCACCGGCACGATGGCAAGGCCGTCGAGCCCGTCGGTCAGGTTCACGGCATTGGAGAACCCGGCGATGACGAAGGCGCCAAAGGCCACATAGAACCAGCCCAGGTCGTACATCAGGCTCTTGAACACCGGAAAGGTCAGCGAGGTGGAGAAACTGCCCATCGACGCGCGAGCCGGGCTCATCACGATCAGGATCAGGGTCGCCAGACCGGCGATCAGGAACTGGACCAGGAGCTTCATCCGGCTGGAGACCCCTGCCGTGGTCTGCTTGGTCACCTTGGCATAGTCGTCCATGAAGCCCAGTACGCCGTAGCCGGCGGTCACCATGAGCACCACCCAGACATTGATGTTGCTGAGGTCCGCCCACACCAGCGTACCCACGGCAAGCCCGGCCAGGATCATGAATCCGCCCATGGTCGGCGTGCCCTTCTTCTCGAGCAGGTGACGCTCGATGCCGTCGGTGCGGATGGGCTGTCCCTTGCCCTGCTTGACCTTCATCCAGTTGATGAACCGCGAGCCCATCGCCACCGCGACGATCTGACCGGTGAACAGGGCCATGGCCGTCCGGAAGGTCAGATAATGGAGCAGGTTCAGCAGCGGGATGTGCTGATGCGCACGCTCGAAGTAGTCGTACAGAAGGTACAGCATCAGGAACTCCCCCGGCCGGTCAGCGCTTCCACGATCAGCGACGCGCGCGACCCGTTCGACCCCTTGATCACCACAACATCGCCCGGTCGAACAGCCTGTTTCAGCTCTGGGGCGAGCAGACTTGCATCCGCTGCGTGAGTGCCCCGGGTCCCCGGCGGCAGGGCATCCCAGAGGCTCCGCATCAGGGGACCGGCACAGAAGACCAGATCGACCCCGGCCCGTCGGATATCCTCGGCCAGGGCCGCGTGCAGCGCCGGACCGTCGCCGCCCAGCTCCAGCATGTCGGTCAGGGCGAGGATCCGGCGGCCCTCGACCTGGCGCGCGCCCAGCGCCGCGATCACCGCCTGCATCGACACCGGATTGGCGTTGTAGCTCTCGTCCACAAGGGTGTAGTGCCCGCCGGACACGGGCACGGTCCTCTCCGCCCCGCGACCGCCCAGCGGCCCGAAGTTGGCCAGGGCCTGCAGGGTGGTCTGGCGATCCACGCCGAGCGCCTCGGCGGTGACCAGCACCATGAGGGCGTTCAACCCCCAGTGGTCACCGGTCTGGGCAATGGGGAAGCGCAGGCGTTGCCCGGCCACCTCGGCGGTGACGATCTGGCCCGGCCCGTCCGGCGCAAGATCCAGCAGACGCGCCGCGCTGCCGTCGGCGCGCCCCACGGAGACGATCTCCGCCGACCGGGCCCGCGCCTCGCCCTCGAGGAACGCGAACCAGCGGTTGTCGGCATTGAGCACGGCGCGTCCGCCGGGACCGAGGCCCGAGAAGATCTCCGCCTTGGCCCGGGCCACGCCCGCCTCGCCATCGGCGAAGTTCTCGATGTGCACCGGACCGACCGTCGTCACCACGGCCACATGGGGGCGGATCATGCCCACCAGGGGCGTGATCTCGTCCGCGTGGTTCATCCCCACCTCGAACACCGCCCGGCGGGTGTCCCCGGGCATGCGCGCCAGCGTCAGGGGGACGCCGATATGGTTGTTGTAGGACTTGACCGAGCTGTGTCCGTGGCCGGCGAGCCGCAGGGCCGCTGCGATGGCCTGGGTCACGCTGGTCTTGCCCACCGACCCGGTGACGGCCGCGCAGGCGAGGTCCGGCACGCGGGCCCGGGCCGCGCGACCGAGGGCCTCCAGCGCGGCAAACACGTCCGGGACCAGCACCTGCGGCCCCTCCACGGGGCGCACGACGAGGGAGGCCGCCGCCCCACGGGATCGCGCCGCCGGCACGAAGTCGTGGCCGTCGCGAACTCCGGACAGGGCCACGAACAGGTCGCCCGGCTCCAGCGACCGGGTATCGATCGACACACCCGACGCGGTGAATGGGCCCGACGCGGTGCCACCGACGGCCGCCGCAATCTCGTCCGCGGTCCAGAGCGGTGCCGCCGGGGACACGGACTCAGACACGGGTCGTCTCCCCTCCGCGGGCGATCAGGGCCTGTGCCGTCTCGGCCACATCGTCGAAGGGATGGGTCACGCCCGACACCGTCTGACCCTGCTCGTGCCCCTTGCCCGCCACCACCAGGATGTCGCCGGCGCGCAGCTGCTCGACGCCCGCGCGGATCGCGGCCCGCCGGTCGCCCACCTCCAGCGCGTCGGGACAGCCCTGCAGCACCATGGCGCGGATGGCAGCCGGATCCTCGGAGCGGGGATTGTCATCGGTGACGATGGCCAGGTCCGCCAGACGGGCGGCCGCCGCCCCCATCCGCGGGCGCTTGGAGGTATCCCGGTCCCCACCGGCACCGAACACCACGATCACCCGTCCCCGGGCATGGGGACGAACCGCCGTGAGCACGGTCTCGAGACCGTCGGGGGTGTGGGCATAGTCCACATAGGCCTCGCCGCCCTCCGGCGTGCGGCCCACCCACTGCAGCCGTCCCGGCGCGCCCTTCAGATAGGCAAGGGCCGCGATGACGTCGTCGGGCCGCTCCCCGGCGGCAATGCACAGACCGGCGGCCACCAGGGCATTGGAGGCCTGGAACGCGCCGGCGAGGGGCAGACGCACGGAATAGCCCCGTCCGCGGAAGCGCAGGATCAGCTCCTGTCCGTAGGGCTCGGGCTGCCGGTCCGCCAGATGCAGGCCGTGTCCGGCCTCACCCACGGAGAATACCGTCTGGCCGTACAGGTAAGCAGACGCCGCGAAGGCCGGAAACTCCGGACTGTCGGCGTTCAGCACCGCCGTGGCACCGATCGGCGCGAGGGTGTCGAACAGGCGCAGCTTGGCGGCCCGGTAGGTGTCCATGTCCCCGTGATAGTCGAGGTGGTCCTGGGTCAGGTTGGTGAAGCCCGCGGCCGTGATCCGCAGTCCGTCGATGCGCCGCTGGTCGAGCCCGTGGGACGAGGCCTCGATGGCCAGATGGGTGACCCCCCGGCTCACCAGGTCGGTGGCCATCCGGGCCACGGCTTCCGCATCCGGCGTGGTCAGGCCGGGCCCGGTCAGGTTCTCGTCGGCCAGCTCGAGACCCAGGGTCCCCAGACTGGCGGCCTTGCGTCCCAGATGGGTGAAGATCTGGCGGCAGAAGGTGGCCACCGAGGTCTTGCCGTTGGTCCCCGTCACCGCGACGATCACCGGCGGCTGCGCCCCCCAGAAGCGGGCGGCGGCCAGGGCATAGGCCCGGCGCACATCGTGGGTCCGCACCAGGGCGGCGGCCGGATCGTCCGTGTCCTCGGGCACCAGCACGGCGGCGGCCCCCTGCTCCAGCGCCCGGGGGATGAAGCTGCGGCCGTCCACATGGGTGCCGGGCAGCGCGGCAAACAGGGCCCCCGGTGCCACGCGCCGGCTGTCGGCGGTCACGCCCGTGATCAGCGGATCAGGGTCCAGCGGCCGCTGCAGGAGATCGGAAAGACGGCGGGACGGTTGGCTCATTGCGCATCCGTGCTGACATCTTCGACCAGCGGCTTGTCAATGGGCTTCACGGTCGCCTGGGTCAGGTCCCGCTTGACGTTCAGCAGGGGCGCGATGCGGTTCACCACCCGGCCGGCGGTCGGGCCCGCGTTCCACGCCGCCTGGGCATTGCCGGAACTCGCCGCGGTGGCCTTGGGCTCGTCCAGCAGTACGAGGACGAGATAGCGCGGTGCATCGAGGGGGCCGTCCGTGGGGAAGACCGCGGCGAAGGAGGTGAACAGGCGCTTGCGGGCATAGACGCCGTTGATGACCTTCTCCGCCGTGCCGGTCTTGCCCCCCATGCGGTAGCCCGGAGCCTCCTTCTCGGCGTTGCGGCCGGTGCCGTCGGTCACGTTCTTGCGCATCAGCTGCAGCAGGACCTGGGAGGTCTGGGGGGCGATCACCTGTGGTCCCGTGGGGGCCTCCGAGCCGTCCCGGCGGCGGATGGTCAGCGGCAGAAGATGCCCCCCGTTCATCAGACCGCCCACGCCCTGGGCCACGGCCAGCGGGGTCACGGCGATGTTGTGACCGAACGACACCGACAGGCCGGAATCCTCGTTCCATTCCGCCGGTGCCAGAGGCTTCACCGACTCCGCCAGCTCGATCCTGGCCCGGTCCAGCACGCCGAAGTTCTGCAGATAACTGTGCAACTTGCCGATGCCTGCCATCCGCGCCAGCCGCGCCGTGCCGATGTTGGAGCTTTCGAGGAACACCTCCTCCATGGTCAGGTTCTTGCCGGCAGCATGGCTGTCGTGGATCTGCCGCGTCCCGACCTGCAGGTTGTGTGTGGTGTCCAGCAGGGTATCCAGGCGCGCCACATGCTCGTTCAGCGCCATGGCGAAGGTGAACATCTTGAAGGTCGAACCCATTTCGTAGCGATAGGCCCCCGCGCGATTGATGCGGGCCAGGGGATCGCCGTCGCCGGGATGATTGGGATCGAAGTCGGGCAGGTTGGCCAGCGCCAGCACCTCCCCCGTATGGACATTGGTCACCACGCCGATGGCGTTCTGGGCCCCGTAGAGCTCCACGGCCCGCTTCAGCTCCGCCTCGAGCGCGGCCTGGATGCGCAGGTCCATGGCCAGGGCGATGTGTCCGCCACCGGCGGCGGCCGCGTGAATGTCGGCGTCCAGGGCCTTTTCCGCGCCGGACAGCCCCTTGCCCGACGGATCGGCGAACCCGATGAGATGCGAGGCCTGATGGTCCAGGGGATAGGCGCGGCGGGGCTCCTCCTGGAAGGTGACGCCGGGCAGGCCCAGGTCATGCACCTGATCCCGCTCCTCGGTGGTCAGACCGCTCTGCAGCAGCACGATCCGCTTGCCCGATACGGCTTCATCGATCTTGGCGGAGGGCACGTGCGGCAGGACACTGCCGAGGCTGCTCCGGGTTTCCTGCGCGCTCCAGACCTCACGGCCGTCCAGATAGACCCCGTAGTGCGGCACATCGAGGGCCAGGACCTCGCCATTGCGGTCCACCAGGTCAGCGCGATGGATGGCGGCCTTCGGCCCCTCGACCCCCACTTCCACGTGGTTCAGAAGGGCCACCGCACTCGCCTTCACCGCGAGGAACAGGAACAGCATGCTGAAGATGACCAGAACGCCGAAGATGCGGACCCGGGTGTCGTCCACCGGCCGGTTGCGGATCCGGCTGCGTTCGAAGGCATGCTCGATCGTCCAGAGGAATTCGATCAGCCGCCGCCAGATGCGGAACAGGTTCGGCGGGGCGCGATAGAGCTCGTCATGGGGACGCTGCATCAGTGCACCCCCGTGACCGTGGCTGTCGCCGGGGCAACAGGAGGGGCGGCGGCGACGCCCGCGCGCGGGGCGATGGCATGCAGGTCTGCCACCTGCAGCTCCTGCTTCACGGTCACGGGCTTCAGGCCCAGCATGTGTGCAGACAGCTGCTCGATCCGCGCCGGCTGCTCCAGCCGGCTCAACTCCTCCTGCAGGCGGCGGACCTCCCGCTGTTCCGCGAGGATGTCCCGGTTCAGCTCTGTGATCCGGGCGCTTTCCTGACCGGCACCGGCCTTGAACAGGTACACCGTCAGCATCAGGGCCACGAGACATGCAAAGGCCAGGGTCTCGAATAGACTGACGCCCCGAACTCGAACAGTCAGAAGACGAATGATCGCAGTGCTCATGCCGCCCTCCTCCAGACCGGCGCGGCCGTGCGGATCGCCGCGCGCAGTTTCGCGGACCGGGCCCGGGGATTATCGGCCAGTTCCGCGGTGCCCGGACCACGGTGGCCATTGAACTGGAGCTCGAAGCTGGCCGGCGCGCCCTGCGGGGCCTGCGGCAGGTGGCGTGACCCGGCCGGGGTCCGCCCGGCCCGCTCGGTGAGGAACGCCTTGACGATCCGGTCCTCGAGGGAATGGAACGTGACAACGGCCAGACGCCCGCCGGGGGGCAGAACACGCTCCGCCGCGGCCAGACCCGCCTACAGCTCACCCAGCTCATCATTCACGGCGATCCGGAGCGCCTGGAAGACGCGGGTGGCCGGATGGGTCGGCGCGCCCTTGCGCCCGCCCACGGCCCGTTCGATCTCCTCGGCCAGCTCGAGGGTCCGGGTGAAGGGCAACATGGCCCGCCGGCGAACCAGGAACTGGGTGATGCGGCGGGAGGCCCGCTCCTCGCCATAGACCCAGAACAGGCGTGCAAGCTCGGCGGGTTCGGTCTCGTTGACGAGGTCGGCAGCGGTCGGCCCCGCCCCACCCATGCGCATGTCCAGCGGGCCGTCCCGCATGAAGGAAAAGCCGCGATCCGCCTCGTCCAGCTGCATCGAGGAGACGCCGATGTCGAAGACGATGCCGTCGCATCCGCTCCAGCCCGCCGCGCCCATGGCGCCCTCCAGCTCGGAAAAGCGGGCCTCCACCAGCCGGAACCGGTCCGGAAAGGCCGTTTCCAGCGGAGCGGCGAACCGGCGGGCCGTTGGGTCGCGATCAAGGGCCAGGACCTGCGCCCCGGCCTCGAGCAGCGCCCGGCTGTAGCCGCCGGCCCCGAAGGTCGCGTCGATCAGACGCAGACCCGGCGCAGGTGCCAGGGCCTCGACCACTTCCTGCAGCAGAACGGGCAGATGGGGTTGCGCGCTCATGCCGCCCCTCCCCCCGCACGGTTGAGGCGCTGCGCCTCCCGAAGGGCTGCGAGACCGTCCCGCGCCGCCCGGCGGGCCGCGTCACGATGGGCGGCAAAGGCCTCCGGGGCCCACACCTGGAAGCGATCGCCCAGCCCCACCAGGATCACCCGGTCCGTCAGGCCGAAGGCCTCGCACAACTCCTCCGGAAGAGTGATGCGGCCGGCGGTGTCGAAGGACAGCTTGTGCATGCCGCCGAGCACCACGGTCTCCAGCGCACTGCGCAGCGGATCCCCGAAGGAAAGCTCGCCGATGAGGGACTGATACTGGTTGAAGAGGGCCACCCCGCCCCCCTCGAGGCAGTCGGCCTCGATGGCGGGAAAACAGAACACGCCCTCGAACGGGCCTGCCGCCAGGGCGCGGAAATCCGCCGGCACAACGATGCGCCGCTTCTGGTCCAGAGGCTTCTCGAAGGTCGAGAGAAACACCCTTGTCAGTCCCCATCCGGGCGCAGCTTGCCCAGCCCGCCATCCAGGAATTGGGTTAGCATGGGATTAATTGGGATACAATGACACCAACTGCCGGAAATCAGCCTCTACACAGTCAAGTGACGGGCTGTGACTTGATCGGCAGAACAACTCACAGAACATACATGGAACATGCGGCCCCCGACGGGCCATCAGGCACGGCGAAGCGCCCCTGACCGTCTGCCGATCAGAGGGGGAACATTCGATGGGGATCTGGAAAAGGGTGTCCCTGTCGGTCCGTTATCCGGCCGACGCCGCCGTCCGCGCCAGCAGATCGTGGAAGGCGGCAAACAGCTTCTTCATGGCCGGCCCCTTGTAGGGGAAGAGCTCCGGCTCATCCATCGAGTGGACGATCATCGCGACATCGGCCTCGAACAGCAGCAGGCGCCCATCGGGCAGTTCCGCGGCATCCACCGCGAAGTAATCGAGGTCGATCCGCTGGCACAGCTCGGCCAGGGCCGCCTTGTGGCGGACGGCGAAATCGGTGTCGAAGGTGGCCATGACCTCGGCCTCCTCCCCGCGCCGGTCGGCATTGTTGGCCATGCCCGAGTTCAGATAATGGACCATCCAGTGCTCGGAAATCGCCAGGTGGCTGATGTAGGGCACCCCTCCGATGAGGGCGATCCGGTATTTCCGGAACAGACCGTCTGTGCTGGCATAGTCGACGAACGGGGCCACGAAGTACTCGAGGGCGTTGGACGCCTTCAGATAATCCGTCAGGGCGGCAGCATCCGGGGTCAAGGCCAGATCCTGTCCCGCATGAGACCCCACCGGCCGGATGATCAAGGGGAAATTCAGCCCGGAGTGGCCCAGCAGGTCGCCTGCTCCGTCGGCTGCGAAGCGGACCGCCGCGTCGCGCTCGACCCGGACGGTGGGCGGTGCCAGCACCTTGTCGGACCCCTGGAACAGGGCGGCGACCGCGTCACGACCCAGGCTGGCTGTGACATCCACCTTTGCGTTGAGCACCGGCCGCGGCCAGACCTTGAGCATCGGCTTGAGGCTCTTCAGCACCGCGCGGGTCGCATCCGCCTCGCCCACGGCCACGAAGGCCAGGTCGTGCTCGGGCACCGGCGGCAGCGGCTCGCCAGGCCCCACATAGAACTGGATGAGGTGGGTGTTGCCCCCCTCCAGCAGGAAGTCGAGGGGGGTGTTCGCCATGAAGTCCCCCGCCGTGACAAAGGCCAGCAGCCGCAGCCCGCCCGGGGCACCCGGCCGCACATAGACCTTGTGCAGCGCCAGGGCGTGACGCTGGGCATCGAGACCCTGCGCCTTGTCCCCGGTCAGCTGCAGCAGCACACTCATGTCCATCAGGGCCGCGGCGTCGTAGGGGTCCGTGCGCACACGGGCGAGAAGCCCTTCCCAGATCGGCTGGAGCTCGACACCGGCATAGGCGCCATGGGTCAGGGCCGCCAGCCCGATGACCTCGCGGGGAGCCCCCACGTCTGCCTCCGCCGGAGCCGATGCCGCGTCGCCTTCGACGGAACCAGTCATGGGTTTGCCTTTCGGGCCAGAGCGGCCCCCTCGAAGCGGACGCCATCCACCAGTGCATTGATGTCTGAAAGGGTTGCGCGCGGGTTAAACAAGGCCGCCCGCAACGCCACCTTGCCAGCGATTTTGGTGACCGACGGCGCCACCCGGCCCTTGAGCTGCAACCGGCGGGCAATCTGACGGTTCAGCCCGTCAAGCATTGCCTCGGAGGCAAGACCGGCCGCCGGATCCCCCCGCCAGCGAAAGCAGACGATGTTCAGGTCCGACGGACCGACGGCCTCGAGGTCCGGGGCCTCCGCAATCCTCTGGCGCAGGCCCTCTGCGAGGTCGAGCCCCCGGTCGATGGCCGCACCGATGGCGTCGACCCCACAGGTCCGCAGGATGAACCAGGTCTTCAGCGCCCGACAGCCCCGGGACAGGTCCGGGCCATGGTCCGTCGGCCAGAAGTCGCCCGCAGCCAGCCCCTCCGGCTCCCGGGACAGATAGGCGGCCGGGGAGGCGAACACCTCCGTCAGGCCCGCCCCGTCGGCAACCATCACGAACCCGGCGTCGTAGGGCACCTGCCCCCATTTGTGGAAGTCGAAGGCGACCGACTGCACGCGGTCGAGCCCGACAAGCTTCGGCCGCACCCGCAGGGAATGCACGCCAAGCGCCCCGAAGGCCCCGTCCACATGCAGCCAGATCCGATGACGGTCGGCGAGGTCAGCCAGGGCCACCAGGTCGTCGAACGCCCCCACATCCACCGACCCCGCCGTGGCCGTGATCAGGAAGGGCTGAAACCCCGACGCGACGTCCTGGTCGATCCGGGCGGCCAGCGCCTGGACGTCCATCTGGAATTCGGCATTCAGCGGAATGCGTCGCAGCGCCTCCCGCCCCAGCCCCGCCATCTCCATGGCCCGGACGACGCAGGCATGCGCCCCGTCTGCCGCATAGGCCGTCAGCCGGGCATCGCCGAGGCCGCGCACCCGGACCTCCGGCCCGAGCGCGTGGGTCCGGGCGGCGAGGCAGGCGACGAAATTGGCCATGGAGGCCCCGGTGACGAACAGCCCTCTCGCACTCTGCGGAAATCCGAACCAGCCCCGGACCCAGAGCGCGATCTGCTCCTCCAGCGCGATGCCCACATGGTCGCGCCCGCCGCAGTTCATGTTCAGCCCCGCGGCGAGCATCTCGGCCAGGGCCCCGACGGGCGCCCCGCCCCCCTGCACCCAGCCCATGAACCCCGGGTGACGATTGCCCCCGGCATAGGGCACCACCGTGTCGAGATAATCCGAATAGACGGCCTCCAGCGGTACCGGCGGGGCGAGCACGGGTGTGCGGAAGGCGTCCCGCACGGCATCCGGCATCGGCTGCCACACCGGACCGTCCGCCAGCCCCTGAAGCTGGTCCACGAGGTCGTCGACCATCCTGCGGCCCAGGAGACGGAACGCGTCCCAGTCCTGCGGATCGAAGGCCGACGGGCTATCCACAGGCGAAGTGCGGGAATGGGTCATGCAGAAGCCGTCCGTCTGAGTCCGTGAATCAATTCTTAACCGTCCTGCGGCCATCTGGAACCGAAACCCGTCGTCTGAAAAACTCGACGACCCTGCACCTGTTTGCCGGAGCCCACGAATGAGCGGCCAGATCCTGATCGGTGATTGCGTCGAGATGATGCGGACCCTGCCCGACCGGTCCGTCGATCTGGTCTTCGCCGACCCGCCCTACAACCTGCAGCTCGGCGGGGAGCTGACCCGTCCGGACCAGTCCCGGGTCGATGCCGTGGACGATGAGTGGGACCGCTTCGACAGCTTCGAGGCCTACGACACCTTCACCCGCGCCTGGCTGACGGAGGCGCGCCGCGTCCTGAAGGACGATGGTGCCCTTTGGGTCATCGGCAGCTATCACAACATCTTCCGGGTGGGCTCGACCCTGCAGGACCTGGGCTACTGGATCCTGAACGACGTGGTGTGGCGCAAGTCCAACCCCATGCCGAACTTCAAGGGCACCCGCTTCGCCAACGCCACCGAGACCCTGATCTGGGCCGCGCGGTCCCGTGGGCAGCGGCGCTACACCTTCAACTACGACGCCCTGAAGACCGCCAATGACGACCTCCAGATGCGCTCGGACTGGCTGATCCCCCTGTGCACCGGCGAGGAGCGGGTGAAGGACGCGGACGGCAACAAGGCCCACCCGACCCAGAAGCCCGAAGCCCTGCTGCACCGGGTGCTGCTGGCCTCGACCCGGCCCGGCGACGTGGTGCTGGATCCGTTCTTCGGCGTGGGCACCACCGGCGCCGCGGCCAAGCGGCTGGGACGGCGGTTCATCGGTATCGAGCGCGACCCCGGCTATGCCGCCCTCGCCGAGGCGCGCATCGCCCAGGTCTTGCCGACCGCGCCGGAAAACCTGGCGGTCATGGGCTCGAAGAAGGCCGAGCCGCGGATTCCCTTCGGCATGATCCTGGAAGCCGGACTGCTGAACCCGGGGGACGAGCTCTACTGTCCCAAGGGGTCGCGCCGGGCACAGGTCCGGGCCGATGGCAGCCTGGTGCACGGGGACCTCAGCGGCTCGATCCACAAGCTGGGCGCGCTGGTCGAACAGGCCCCCGCCTGCAACGGCTGGACCTTCTGGCACATGAAGACCGATCGCGGCCTGACCCCCATCGACGTGCTGCGCACCAAGGTCCGCGCCAACCTCGGCTGAAACCCCGGGCCTCAGCCCACGGGAAAGACCGAACTTGTCCGTCGACCGATTGACGTGCAACCCTGACTCGCGGCGTCTGGACGTGCGCATCTTGGGGAGCTGACGGACGGTGCTGGGCTGGATCGGGGCGATGATGCTGGCAACGGCACCGGCCGCAGCGGCGACCTGCCCGGGCGCTCCGCTCGCGGCAGCGGCCCCGCGGCAGGTGCCGGTCGAGGTCCGGGGCGGAACCCGCATCGGGACGATCAGCTACCCGGGAACCGCCTCGCTGGCGGACCGGGAGGTGGCGCTCACCTTTGACGACGGGCCGGATGGGGACCATACCCGCGAGGTGCTGGACATCCTCAAGCGCCACTGCGTGCGCGCCACCTTCTTCCTCGTCGGGCAGGAAGTCGAGGACGACCCCGACACGGTCCGCGCCATCGCGGCCGCCGGGCACACCCTGGGGGCCCACAGTCAGACCCATCCGGACAGCCTGCCGGCCCTCCCGGCCGACATCGCCCACCGGGAGGTCACCGACAGCTTTGCCAAGATCCGCGACGCCCTCGCCCCGGCCTCCCCGGTGGATCAGGGCCGACTGGCCCGCTTTTTCCGCTATCCCAGCCTGATCCGCAGTCCGGAGATGGATGCCTGGCTGGCGGACCAGGGCTATGCCGTGATCTCCGCCGATCTGGATGCCGATGACTGGGAGGACCTCGGGTCCGAGGAGATCCTGGCCCGCGCCATCCTGCGGACCGATGCCCGGCGGGGGGGCGTGCTGCTGCTGCACGACTACAATCCGGACATGATCGCAGTGCTTGACCGGCTGCTCGTGGCCCTCGAGACCCGCGGCTACCGGTTCGTCCAGCTGGTCGAGGCAAAGACGCCGGCCGCCTAGGCCAGCCCGCGCTGCAGGGCCTTGGCGAAGACCGTGGGCAGGCCCGTCCCGGCGTCGGAGGCCAGCCGCCATTCCGCCCCCGGAACCTCCGCCTCCCCCACATAGACATCGAGGGTCAGGGAAAAGTGGGTGAACACGTGTTCCACCGACCCGGCCAGGTGCCAGTCCGCCTTCGCCGGGGCGCAGGCCCGCATCTCCGACAGGC
>DAINBM010000005.1:0-24592 GCA_036732965.1 Caulobacteraceae bacterium
TGGATGCGGCGAGGGGACTGTGATCGTCGGAATCGGCTCGGACCTGTGCGACATCCGCCGGATCCAGACCACCCTCGACCGGTTCGGCGACCGCTTCACACAGCGCATCTTCACGGCGGTGGAGCGGGACAGGTCCGAGCGGAAGTCCGACCGGGCGGCCAGTTATGCCAAGCGGTTCGCGGCCAAGGAGGCCTGCGCCAAGGCCCTGGGCACCGGCATGCACCGGGGTGTGGCGTGGCGGGACCTGGGGGTCATCAATCTGCGCTCGGGCCAGCCGACCATGGCCCTCACCGGTGGTGCCGCGGTCCGTCTGGCCGAACTCGTCCCGGCCGGGCACACGGCGGTGATCCATCTCAGTCTGACGGATGAAATTCCGTATGCCCAGGCGTTCGTCATCATCGAGGCCGTGCCGACCGTCCCCCGGGTCTGACGACAGGTCGGCTATACCTTACCCAATGCTAACTTGCCCTGGTCGGCGTGAAACAGTAGCTAGGGGCGATGGTGCCGTGTCCGGTGCCGGTCTTGCCTCTCGAACCCGGGCTGTCCCATGACCCATTCCTCCGACACGGCTGACGCTCCGCAGGGCGAGGCTCCGGCACCGAGCCTGGCCGCCCAGGCGTCAGAACTCGGCAGCACGGTGTTCGTGGCGCTGGCTCTGGCCATGGTGGTGCGGCTTCTGCTGTTCCAGCCCTTCACCATTCCGTCCGCCTCCATGGAGCCGACGCTCTATGAAGGGGACTACATCATCGTCTCCAAGTTCAGCTACGGCTGGTCGCGCCACTCGATCCCCTACAGCCCTCCGCTGTTCCGCGGTCGGGTGCTGGGCCGCGAGCCGGCCCGGGGCGACGTGATCGTCTTCAAGCTGCCGCGGGACAACAACAAGGACTACATCAAGCGCCTCATCGGACTGCCGGGCGACCGGATCCAGGTGAAGGCCGGCCAGCTCTACATCAATGATGCCCTGGCGCGACGCACGCCTCTTGCTGCCGGCGACGCCACCTGTCCGGGCCTCGGCATCGTCCAGCAGGTGCCCCGGTATGCGGAGACCCTGCCGAACGGCGTGGTTCACCCAGTCAACAGCTGCCTCGGGGCCACGGGTCCTGCCGACAATACCGGCGTCTATGTGGTTCCGCCGCACTGCTACTTCATGATGGGCGACAACCGCGACAACAGCTCCGACAGCCGGTTCAATCCCCTCGTGACCCCGGATGTCGCCGCCTATAACGGCTGCCCGTGGGATCCGGCGCTGGATGAGGCGCTGGGGGCTGCCGCCCTGGAAGGCGGCGTCGGCTTCGTGCCTGCGGAGAACCTGGAGGGCAAGGCGGACCTGATCCTGTTCTCCTGGCGCCAGGGGGCGAGCCTGTTCAAGCCCTGGACCTGGCTGCTCAATGCCCGTTGGGACCGGTTCCTGCATCCCCTGAAATGAACACCCGACGGACAGCCATCGACGAACTGCAGGCGCATCTCGGCTATCGGTTCCAGCAGGCAGCCCTGCTGGAGGAAGCCCTGACCCATGCCAGTGCCGGCGAGGGGGCCCGCAAGGTGGTGCACAACGAGCGGCTGGAGTTCCTGGGGGACCGGGTGCTGAACCTGCTCGTCGCCGAGCAGCTGATGGCGATCTACCCTGCGTCCACCGAAGGGGATCTGTCCAAGCGCCATGCGGTGCTGGTGAACCGGTCCACCTGTGCCGCCATCGGCCGGGCCATCGGCGTCGGCCCGGCCCTGCGGTTGCCGGGTGGCGAGACCCGCCGGGGCGCGCGGGATCAGGACACCCTGCTGGCGGACGCGGTGGAGGCCTTGCTGGCAGCCATTTATCTGGAGGCCGGAATCGATGTGGTTCGCCCCATCGTCGTTACCCTGTGGCAGGACGCCTTCGCCCGGATCGAGACCGTCGGCTTCAAGAATCCCAAGTCGGAGTTGCAGGAGTGGGCCGCAGCGCGCAAGCTGGGTTCGCCCCGCTACGAGGTGACCGGCCGGGTCGGTCCCGACCATGCCCCCGTCTTCACGGTGACGGTCACCGTGGAGGGGATCGCGCCGGACACCGGAACGGGCGCGTCCCGCCAGGATGCAGAAAAGGCGGCGGCGACGGCGCTGCTGAAACGTGAAGGACTTCAATGAGCATTCGCCCATGAGCGACGCCCCCACCCGCGCCGGTTTCACGGCGGTGATCGGTGCCCCCAATGCCGGCAAGTCGACCCTGGTCAATCGCCTCGTCGGGGCCAAGGTCACCATCGTCACCCGCAAGGTCCAGACCACGCGCTTTCCCGTGCGCGGCGTGGCCATGGAGGGGAGCTCCCAGATCGTGCTGGTGGACACCCCCGGCGTGTTCAAGCCCAAGGGACGGCTGGACCGGGCCATGGTCCGCTCCGTCTGGACCGGCGTGGACGAGGCGGACGCGGTCGTCCACCTGGTGGACGCCGCCGCCGAGGTGGCCGTGGAGGACGGCAAGGCCAGCGGCGCGGACCGCTTTGCCGTCGAGGATACCCAGAGCATTGTCGACAGCCTGAAGGCGTCGGGCCGCAAGGTGATCCTGGCCCTCAACAAGCTGGACGAAACCCCGCGGGAGCGGCTGCTGGGTCTTTCGGCCCGGCTGTTCGCCACCGGCGTCTATGACGAGGTCTTCATGATCTCCGCCGAGAAGGGCTATGGGGTCCAGGACCTGAAGGTGCGGCTGGCAGCCCTGATGCCGGAGAGCCCCTATCTCTATCCCGAGGACCAGACCGCGGATCTGCCGGTGCGTCTGCTGGCCGCCGAGATCACCCGGGAGAAGGTCTATCTGCGGGTCCACGAGGAACTGCCCTATTCGGCGGCGGTGGAGACCACCAGCTTCACCGATGCCAAGGGCGGGGCCGTGCGCATCGAGCAGACCATCTATGTGGAGCGGGACGGCCAGCGGGCCATCATGCTGGGCAAGGGCGGCGAGACGCTGAAGTGGATCGGCCAGCATGCCCGGGAGGAGCTGTGCGAGATCCTGGACCGCAAGGTCCACCTGTTCCTGCACGTGAAGGTCCGGGAGAACTGGCAGGAGAGCCGGGAGTTCTATGCGGACACCGGCCTCGACTATGACGTCTGACCGGCGCGCCTGATGGAGTGGGAGGACGACGCCTATGTCCTCTCCGCCCGGGCGTTCGGCGAGACCGGCGCCATCGTGGAGCTGCTGACCGAGCGCCACGGCCGCTTTGCCGCCCATGTGGCGGGCGGAGCGTCCCGGCGCATGAAGCCGGTCCTGCAGCCGGGGGCGCAGGTGGTGGCCCAGTACCGGGCCCGGTCATCGGACCAGCTGGGCGGGGCCACCCTGGAACCGGTGGGGGAGGGACCTTCGGCCCTGTTCGACGATCCCCTGGCGCTCGCCGGCCTCGCCGCGGCGGCGAGCGTGGCCGTGGGGGCCCTGCCGGAGCGGGAGCCGCAACCCGGCGTCTATCTGGCCTTCGGAGCCCTGGTCCAGACCCTCAGCCTCACCGATCTCTGGCCGGCCGTGTTCGTCAAGTTCGAGGCAGGCCTCCTCGAGGCCCTGGGCTTCGGCATGGACCTCAGCCGCTGTGGTGCCACGGGCGGGACGGACGATCTCGTCTATGTCAGCCCCCGAACGGGCCGCGCCGTGAGCCGGGACGCCGGTGAGCCCTACAGGGATCGCCTGCTGCGCCTGCCGCCCTTCCTGCTGGGGGCGCAGGCGGGACTTCAGGCGGGAGACATTGCCGACGGATTTGCCCTGACCGGGGCCTTCCTCCAGCGGCACGTGTTCGACCCCCTGAACCGGCCATTGCCGCCGGCCCGGGTCTGGCTGCTGGAGAAGCTGCAGGACGCCGATCGCCTCTGACCCCGGCGGACCCCGCAACTCCCGGCCCATCAAGGGCCGACTCAGCTACACTGGATCCATGACCAAGCACGAAACGCTCCCGCCGGACGACGGTGGCCGCATCATCGAGGAGCCCCTGTCGGAGGCCCTGTCGCGGCGCTATCTCGCCTATGCCCTGTCCACCATCATGAACCGGGCCCTGCCGGACGTGCGCGACGGGCTGAAGCCGGTGCACCGGCGGCTGCTCTATGCGATGCGGGTCCTGCGCCTGGACCCGCAGTCCTCGGCCAAGAAGTGCGCCCGGGTCGTGGGCGACGTGATCGGCAAGTATCACCCGCACGGGGACACCGCCGTCTATGACGCCCTTGTCCGTCTCGCCCAGGACTTCGCCCAGCGCTATCCGCTGATCGAGGGGCAGGGCAATTTCGGCAATATCGACGGCGATAACGCCGCCGCCATGCGTTACACCGAGTGCAAGCTGACCAATGCGGCCCAGCTGCTGCTGGACGGCATTGACGAGGATGCCGTCGACTTCCGCCCCACCTATGACGGGGAGGAGGAGGAGCCGGTGGTGCTGCCGGCGGCCTTCCCGAACCTTCTGGCCAACGGGGCATCGGGCATTGCCGTGGGCATGGCCACTTCCATCGCCCCGCACAATGCCGCCGAGCTGATCGATGCCTGCCTGCTGCTGCTGCAACGCCCCGAGGCCACCACGGCGGACCTGATGGAGCGGGTCCAGGGCCCGGACTTCCCCACGGGCGGGGTGATCGTCGAGCCCCGCTCCTCCCTGCTGGAAACCTACGAGACCGGCCGGGGCGGTGTCCGCGTCCGCGCCCGCTGGGAGGTGGAGAAGCTGGAGCGGGGCGGCTGGCGCATCATCGTCACCGAGATCCCCTACCAGGTGCAGAAGTCCCGGCTGGTGGAACAGCTGGCCACGCTGATCGAGCTCAAGAAGGCCCCGCTTCTGGGCGACGTGCGCGACGAGTCCACCGAGGACATCCGGCTCGTGATCGAGCCCAAGTCCCGCACGGTGGAGCCGGAACACCTGATGGAGAGCCTGTTCCGGCTCTGCGATCTGGAGAACCGCTTTCCGGTGAACATGAACGTGCTGGACAAGACCGGCACGCCGGGCGTGATGGGGCTGAAGACCGCGCTGCTGGCCTTCCTCGATCACCGCCGCGAGGTGAATATCCGCCGGGGGAACTGGCGGCTGGCCAAGATCGAGAGCCGCCTGCACATTCTCGACGGCCTGCTGATCGTCTTCCTCAATCTGGATGAGGTGATCCGCATCGTCCGGTTCGAGGAGGACCCGAAGCAGAAGCTGATCGAGACCTTCAGCCTCACCGAGATCCAGGCCGACGCGATCCTCAATACCCGCCTGCGGCAGCTGGCCCGGCTGGAGGAGATGGAGCTGCGTCGGGAACATGCGGAACTGTCCGAGGAACGGGACGGCCTGATGGCCCTGCTGGGGTCGGACCGGAAGCAGTGGGACAAGGTGGCGGCGGATCTGCGCAAGGTCCGCGACCAGCTGTCCGGGGGCATCATCGGCAAGCGTCGCTCCACCTTCGCAGAGGCCCCTGCCATCGATGCCGAGGCGGTGATCGAGGCCCTGGTGGTGCGCGAGCCGATCACCATCATCCTGTCGGAACGGGGCTGGATCCGGGCCGCCAAGGGCAAGGTCGAGGATCCCTCCGAGCTGAAGTTCAAGGAGGGCGACAAGCTCGGCTTCCTGGCGCCCTGCGAGACGACGGACAAGCTCCTGCTGTTCGCCTCGGACGGACGCTTCTTCACGCTGCCCTGCGACAAGCTGCCGTCCGCACGGGGGCAGGGCGAGCCCCTGCGCCTGATGCTGGACATCGACGACAAGGTGAAGCTGATCGCCGTCTTCCCGCACAAGCCCGGTCGCAAGCGCGTGATCGCCTCCACCGGCGGCTATGGCTTCATCCTGCCGGAGGACGAGGCCCTGGCCAACCGCAAGGCGGGCAAGCAGGTGCTGAACGTGGACGGGGGCGAGGCGCTGGTCTGTCTCGAGGCGGACGGGGATCATCTGGCCGTGGTCGGCGACAATGCGAAGATCCTGATCTTCCCGGTCTCGGAACTGCCGGAAATGCCCCGTGGCAAGGGGGTCAAGCTGCAGTCCTACCGGGAGGGTGGACTGCGGGACGTGGCCGTGTTCGCCGAGGCCGACGGGGCCGGCTGGACCGACAGCGGCGGTCGCCGGCGGGACTGGAAGGAATGGCGGGAGTGGCTGGGGCGGCGCGCGGCCGCGGGTCGTCTGGCGCCCAAGGGCTTCCCCGTCACCAAGCGCTTCCGGCCCAAGGGGGGCTAGCGGTCCAGGCGGCCGGTCTCCCGCTCCCGCGAGGACATCAGCCGCCAGCCACCGGGGCGCAGCAGTTCGAGGGGCGAGAAGCGGGCCTTGTAGGCCATCTTGGGGCTGCCAGCGACCCAGTAGCCGAGATAGACGTAGGGCGCGCCGAGCGTGACGGCCTGGGTGATGTGGTCGAGGATGATGAACGAGCCGAGGCTGCGGCTGGTCAGATCCGGATCATAGAAGCTGTAGACCAGGGACAGGCCGTCCTGCAGCAGGTCGACCAGCACGCAGGCCACCAGCTCCCCCGGCCCCCGGTCGTCCGTCCGGCGACGGTACTCGATCAGATGGGTGCGGAC
Organism: Caulobacteraceae bacterium; assembly: GCA_036732965.1. Taxonomy (GTDB): domain Bacteria; phylum Pseudomonadota; class Alphaproteobacteria; order Caulobacterales; family Caulobacteraceae; genus CAIMFV01. The sequence continues at coordinate 6,464 of DAINBM010000005.1, forward strand.
GGCGGTGTCCTCGACCATGGCCACATAGTCCGGCCACCCCATGTCGGCCATGCCGCCGTCTGCATGGCGGGCGGTCAGGTAGCGGCGGAGCAGATCGAACTGTTCGGAGGTGGCCTCGGCCTCCACCAGGTGGCGTTCGAGGTCGTCATTTCGCTTCAGGGTCCGTCGCTCGGACCGGGAGAGGACGAACTCCGCCACAGGGATACGGACCGACACACAGGCGTCGCAGGTCTCGCAGGCCGGTCGGTAGGCGATGTTCTGGGACCGACGGAACCCCACCTGGGTCAGGTTGTCATTGACCGTCGGACCATCGGACAGCGGGAGGTGGGCGAAGACCTTGCGTTCCTCGCGGCCTGGCAGGTACGGGCAGGCCGATGGGGCCGTCAGGAAGAACCGCAGCTTTCCGGTGGCAAAGTGCTGTGTCACGGCCTGACGGGGGTCCTGCTCTGGAAATGATGCCGACGCCCGGCATCGTCATGATTAGGGAGCAGTCCGCCCGGCGCTGCAAGCGGGGAAGCGCCTGCGGTGAGGCGAAGTTCGCTTTTGCACCTACTGTCCGGCATTCGGCGGGAGCACCGGCGCCTCGCGCAGGAGCACAATGGCGATGCGACGGTTGCCCGCCAGGGTCGGATCGTCGGGGAACAGCGGCTCCGACATGGCCTTGCCGGAGACCTGATAGATCCGGTCCGCCGGGACGCCGGCCTCCTGGAGGACCGACCGGGAGGCATTGGCACGGGAGGCGGAGAGCGCCCAGTCATCTCCACCGCGGGCCTGGCCCGGCGCGGTGGCGCTGGTGTGGCCGGCAATGGTGATGCGGTTGTGCAACTGGTTGATCACCTTGGAGATGGCGCGGAGCAAGGTGCGGGCCCGGTCGTTCGGACGGGTGGAGCCCTGCTCGAACATGGCCCGGCCCTCCTGATCGATCAGCTGGATGCGCAGGCCCTCAGGCGTGACGTCCACCAGCACCTGCTTGGAGAGCTCCGCCAGTTCCGGCATGTCCTGCAGGGCCTGACGCAGGCTTTCGGCCGCGCTCTGGAACTGGTCGGCCTCGTGCTTCTGCTCCGCGCTCTGGCTGGCGCTGGACGGATCACCGGAGGCCGCCTGGGAGGTCTTTCCCTCGTTCTGCGGGTCCTTCGGGGCCGGCACCGACATCTTCTGGATGACCGAGATGGATCCGTCGCTCTTCACGCCCTTGTCGCCCATGGCGGTACCCGCGAGAATTCCGCCGGAGCCCGAGGTGGCTTCCGACACGCTGGCCGGGGCGAAGTAGTCCGCAATGCCCCGCTTCTGTTCGGGCGAGGTGGTGTTGATCAGCCACATGAGGAGGAAGAAGGCCATCATGGCGGTGACGAAGTCGGCATAGGCCACCTTCCACGCGCCCCCATGGTGTCCGCCGCCGGACACCTTCTTCACCTTCTTGATCAGGACCGGCGCGTCGCCGTAAGCCATCCCACAATCCCCGGATACTCAGGTTCACAGATCATCAGCCATAATCCCACGATGTTAAGATGCGGTTGCGTTGCCGCGCCGCTTCGCCTAGGTGCGGTATCCCTCGCTGCAATGGCTCCGCGATCCGATGTCCCAAGCTGAACTCCTTCCGGATGCCGAGACCCGGCAGTCCTATCGCGCGGCTCTGGGCGGGTTTGCCACAGGCGTGGCAATCATCACCGTCCGGGATGGCGATCACGCCGTGGGGTTGACCGTCAACTCGTTCACCTCCGTGTCCCTGGATCCGCCGCTTGTCCTGTGGTGCCTGGGCGAGGCGTCGGATCGGGGCGTGTTCTTCCGTCCGGCACCGCACTTCGTCATCAATGTGCTGGGGGCGGACCAGCAGGCGCTTGCGGATCGCTGTGCCCGGCGCGGCCAGTACCGCTTCGAGGGCCACGAACTGGATCACAGTCGCGAGGGCCGACCGGCGCTCCCGGGGTGTGTTGCCCGGCTCTGGTGCGAAACCCATGAACAGGTGACGCTTGGCGACCATGTCGCCATCATCGGCCAGGTGCGGGCGTTCGACAGCCGTCCGGGAGACGGCCTGACCTACTTCCGGGGGCGCTACGGGACGGCCCCCACGCCCTGAGGCCGGGGCAGGGAACCGTCAGCCCGCCAGGGTCTTGGCCGCCCGGGGCGCGAAATAGGTGATGATGCCGGCGCAGCCCGCCCGCTTGAAACCGCCGAGGCTTTCCATCATGGCCCGGTCTCCATCGATCCAGCCGTTCTGGGCTGCCGCCTGGATCATGGCGTACTCGCCGGACACCTGGAAGGCGAAGGTCGGCAGGCGGAAGGTCTCCGCCACCCGCTGGACGATGTCGAGATAGGGCATGCCCGGCTTGACCATGACCATGTCCGCGCCCTCGGAGATGTCGAGGGCCACCTCTCGCAGGGCCTCCTCCGAATTGCCGGGGTCCATCTGGTAGGTCTTCTTGTCGCCGGTCAGGACGCTGGCCGACCCGATGGCGTCCCGGTAGGGGCCGTAGAAGGCCGAGGCGTACTTGGCGGCGTAGGCCATGATGGCCACATCGGTCAGGCCCTCGGCCTCCAGGCTGGTGCGCAGCCGACCCACGCGGCCGTCCATCATGTCGGACGGGGCGAGGATGTCGCAGCCGGCGGCCGCCTGGACCAGACCCTGCTCGATCAGTCGCTCCACCGTCGCGTCGTTGAGGATCTTGCCGTTCTCGATCAGCCCGTCATGCCCGTGGCTGGTGAAGGGGTCGAGGGCCACGTCGCACATGATGCCGACCTCGGGGGCGGCGTCCTTCATGGCCTTCACCGCCCGGCAGACCAGACCGTCCGGGTCGGTGGCGGCGGTTCCGCGAGCGTCCTTCAGGGACGGATCGATATACGGAAAGACCGCAAGCGCCGGGATGCCGAGCGCCCTGGCTTCCTGCGCGGCCCTGGCGGCGCGGCGGACGGACATGCGGGGCGCGCCCGGCATGGACGCAACTGCGATCTCCTCCTCCGGACCGTCGTGAACCACCAGCGACCAGATCAGATCGCTGGGGGTCAGGACGGTTTCGCGGACCAGCCGACGGATCCAGTCCGCCTGCCGGAGCCGGCGGGGTCGAAGGGCGGGATAGGCGGCCAGAGGTGCTCTATACATGCCCGACTCCTGATGACGGCTTACGCCACAGGGGTGTGGCCTATCGGGCGATTTCCGGCAAGTCTCAGAAAGCCGAACAGGGACTGCAGCAGGGTCCAGGCGGCACCGAACAGAACCAGCGACACGGACGTGGCCAGCATGACGCCGCCGATCCAGGCCTGTTGCCCGGTCTGGCTGACACCGACCGTTGCCATGGACACGCCCGACGTCTTCTCGGCCCAGGTCACCAGCGCCGCCAGCCACACGCCGCTTCCGGCAAATCCTGCGATCACCGCGCCGACGATGCAGAACGCACCCATCCAGAAGATCCGCACCTGGTGCCGGTAATGGCTGCGCAGCACCGGGTGGGTATCCGCACCATGGGCGAGGGCGAGGGCCAGTCCCACGATGCTGGGGACGCCGAAGGTGAAGACCCCGATGAACAGCAGAACATAGACGATGAATGCGATCAGCCGATCGAACTGGGTCATCACAGGGTCCTGCCCCGGACCGACAATACTGTTGGGCATTCCGAACTCCCCCATCACTCTGGACGCCCGGAGCGTCCGCTCGGCGTCCGTTAATCTTTCTTCGCGACGCTTTCATAACGCCGATGCTATGACACTGGCACAGTCTCCGTCGGCCGCAGCCATTATCCCTAATGGGTTGAATGGCGGGCGCGGGGCCATGTTGCGTAGGGCGTAGGGCGTAGGGGCAGGGGCGTGGCTAGAGGGGACGGGACAATGTTCACCGCGCTCGGGACCCCGTCGGGTCTCCGTGCGATTGGACGTCTGGCGGCGGGGTTGATCTCCGCCCTTGCCATGGGCGCGGGGGCCCATGCCGCGGGCACGCCGACCTCGGAGGCCCGCCGCGCGGACGCGCCCCCTGCAGATCCGGCCGTCGTGCAGGGTCAACTTGCCAACGGCCTGCGTTATGCGGTTCAGTCGAACCCCAAGCCCGGCAGTGCCGTGTCCTTCCGCTTCTACATCGAGGCGGGATCGGTGCAGGAGGCCGAGCGCGATCGCGGTGTCGCCCATTTCCTGGAGCACATGGCCTTCGAGGGCGGCAGGGCGAACCCGGGGGCGACCCTGTCGTCCCGGTTCCAGGAAGCCGGGATCTCCATCGAGCGCGACCACAATGCCTTCACCAATCTGACCGGGACCTACTATGTCATGGACCTGCAGGCGGTAACCCCCGCCAAGCTGGACCTGGCGTTGAGCTGGCTGCGGGATGTCGCCGACGGCTTGACCCTGGACCCCGAGGCCGTGGACCGGCAGCGCGGTGTGGTGACCTCGGAATACTATGCGAGGCGCGACGGGGGGACGACCGTCTCGGAGTCCATCCGGCGTTTCCTGCAGCCCGAACTGCTGGCGCCGCGCCGGTCGCCAGGGGGGACACCGGAGACGCTGAAGGCGCTGTCGGCCGATGCTCTTCGCGCCTATTACAGGCGCTATTATCGTCCGGACCGGGCGTTCGTCATCGTCGTGGGTGATCTGCCGACGGCCGAACTGAAGGCCCGGGTCGAGGCGACCTTCTCCAGCTGGGCACCGGCCGGACCGGTGGAGCCCGATCCGGATGCGGGTCGTGTCGACTACGCCCGCAACACGCAGTTCTACGTGGTGCATACGCCGAACTTTGCCCAGGGGGTGGTGGACATCTGCCGGCCTGCGCCCGCTGAGCAGCATCAGCCGCCGGGGGTCGAGGCCTGGAAGACCGTGCTGTCCGACGTGGGCTGGATGCTGCCCCTGCAGGAACGCCTCGACCATCTGGCTCGTGCGCCGGATGCGCCCTTCGTCTCCGCCCGGGTGGAGCGGAGCGAGCAGCAGAAGCATTTCGCGATGACGTGCCTCTATGCCACGCCGAAGCCGGAGAGATGGTCCGATGCCCTCGCCGTCCTCTCGGACGAGATGCGGCGGCTGGAACAGCATGGGGTGACGCCGGAGGAGTTCCAGCGAACTCTGGCGGTGATCGGGGCCCGCGTCGGTGCGGCGGCGACCGCCTCACGCACCTCTGCCCAGATCGCTCAGGGACTGATCCAGATCCTCCTGGACCGGGACGCACCGGTGACGGCCGAGACGAGCGCGCGCCTGTTCGAGCTGGCACGAACCCGAACCACCGAGGCGGATGTGGCCACATCGCTCCGTCGCAAGTGGACCGAGGCGGCGGCGCCCCAACTGGTCCTGGTATCCATCGCGCCGGCGATGCCCCTTGATCTCAGCAAGGCCTGGCAGGCTGCGCAGCTGCGACCGGTGCCGCCGCAGATCGAGCGGAGCCCTGCGCCCGCCTGGGCCTATGGCCAGATCGGTCCTCCGGGAACTGTCGTGGACCGACAGGACATCACGGAGCCCAACTTTGTAAGGCTGACCTTCAGCAATGGGGTCCATGCCAATATCAAGACCCTCCGGTCCGACCGCAACCGGGTCGAGGTCCGGGTACGGTTCGGGGCCGGCGAACTCGAGTTCGCGCCCTCGGATCTCGGCGTTGCCACCATAGGTGCAGGGGTCGTCACCAGCGGCGGGCTGGGCAAGCACGATGACGAAACGCTCAATCGCCTGCTCGAAGCCCATGCCACCGACTTCCGCTTCGCCATGGAGCGGGATCATTTCAGTTTCTCCGGGGTATCCCGTACCGAGGACGCAGGCCTGTTGTCGCAGGTCCTCGCGGCTTACCTGCTGGATCCGGGGTTTCGTCCCGAGTCCGACCGGGGCATCCCGCAGACGGTCAAGACCTTCTACACGAACCTGCGGGTCAGTCCGATGCTGGTGGCCCAAGGCGCGCTTCGGGCGCAGCTGCCGGGAAATCCGAGCCGCATCCTGCCGCCGGAGGCGGTCGCCGCGGGTTTCAGGGCCACCGACTTCGCCCGGGTCTTCAGACCGGTCCTGCTGGGGGATCCGGTGGAGGTGACCGTGGTGGGGGACATCAGCGAGGAGGCTGCGACGCGGTTGCTGTCGACCAGCTTCGGCGCGCTGCCGAAGCGCGCCGCCGGCCGGGACGGCCCCAGTCCTGAAGCCATCCGGCTGCGGTTTCCCGCCCGCGCGCCACAGGCGGCGACGGCCCACCATGTGGGCCTTCCGTCCAAGGCCGGCGTTCTGGTGGTCTGGCCCATGTTCGTCTGGACGCCGGAGCGCCAGCGAGAGGTGCGCGCCGTGACCCTGCTGCGGGAGGTTCTGTCCGATCGCGTGCGTCGGATCGTCCGAGAGAAGTTCGGCCAGACCTACACGCCGGACGTCTCCTACGTCACCGAGCGGGGCGGCGACGACGGGGCCCTGACCGTCGCCATCGAAACCCACCCTGACGCGGTGCCGCAAGTGGTGACCGAGGTCCGTGCCATCGCCCGGGGCCTGGCCCGGGGGGACGTCACGGCCGAAGAGCTGGAGCGGGTCCGCAAACCCCTGCTGGATGACACGGCCCACCGGCGGGAAACGGCCGGCTGGTGGCTCAACACCCTCGATGGCTCCTTTGCGGATCCCTACAAGCTGGCCCAGGCGCGCACGTGGCAGGCGGACTACAGCTCCATCCCCGTGGGTGAGGTCAACACCGTGGCCCGCCGCTGGCTTGCCCGGGAGCCGATGGTGGCTGCGGCCTTGCCCGAAGGACCCCCGGTCGCCCAGAATCCGTCGGGGAATTGATGCACCGCAACGGCAGGTGAGGTCGGGGGCCATATTCGGAACGGCGTCATCCAGGGGCCATTCTGGTCCGTAGACATGGACACAGAGTTGTCAGAGGTGCAGATATGCCCGACTTGGATCGACGTCGGGAGTCACCGCCGTCTTGGGAAGCTAGCGTGATGGACTACAAGTCAGCATTCCGTGCCGCCGTGGATCAGGTGCGTGACGAGGGCCGATACCGGGTCTTTGCCGACCTGAGGCGGCATCGGGGCAACTTTCCGGTGGCCACCTGGACGCGACCGGACGGTGTCGAACAGGACGTCACGGTGTGGTGCTCGAACGACTATCTGGGTCAGGGCCAGAACCCGGTGGTGCTCGACGCCATGCACGAGGCCATCCAGTCAGCGGGCTCCGGTTCCGGCGGGACCCGCAACATTTCCGGCACGACCCGCTACCATGTGGAACTCGAGGACGAGCTTGCCGACCTGCACGGCAAGGAAGCCTCGCTGTTGTTCACCTCGGGCTATGTGGCGAACGAGGCGGCCCTGTCGACGCTCTACAAGGTGCTCCCGGGGCTGATCATCTTTTCCGACGCGCTGAACCATGCGTCGATGATCGCCGGGATCCGCAACGGCGGTGGGGCGCGACACATCTTCCGGCACAACGACCTCGAACACCTGGAACAGCTGCTTGCGGCGGCACCGGTGGATGCGCCCAAGCTGGTGGCCTTCGAGAGCGTCTATTCCATGGACGGGGACATTGCCGACCTGGCCGCGACCATCGCCCTGGCGCGCAGGTACGGGGCCCTGACCTATCTCGACGAGGTTCACGCCGTCGGCCTCTATGGCCCGCGGGGCGGTGGTGTGGCCGAGCGTGACGGCGTCATGGCCGAGATCGACATCATCGAGGGAACCCTGGGCAAGGCCTACGGGGTCATGGGCGGATACATTGCCGGCGACGCCGACCTGATCGACGCGATTCGCAGCTACGCGTCCGGATTCATCTTCACCACCTCCCTGCCGCCGGCGCTGGCCGCGGGCGCCTCTGCCAGCATCCGCTGGCTGAAGGCCCATGACGAGGTCCGGCAGCAGCATCAGGAGAGGGCCGCTGCACTGAAGGCCCGGTTCGCGGCCGCGGGCCTGCCCGTCATGCCGTCGGCCAGCCACATCGTGCCCGTGCTGGTGGGTGATCCGGTGCACTGCAAGCTGATCTCGGATCTTCTGCTGTCCGACCACGGTGTCTATGTGCAGCCGATCAACTATCCGACCGTGCCGCGGGGGACTGAGCGCCTGCGGTTCACGCCGACACCGTTCCACACGGACGCCATGATGGACCATCTGGTGTCGGCCATGAACGATCTCTGGACACGCTGCAACGTCAAGCGTCACGGTGTCGCGGCCTAGAGCAACCGCGGTCCGGCCCGCCTCCGGTCCGGACAATGTGGAAAGGCGGCGTCTCCGGACGCCGCCCTTGCTTCGATCGGGTCGATCTGCCCGGAGGCGCGATCAGGCGGGTGCTCGCCGAACACCCCGGCCGAGACCGATCTGCTTGGCGAATTCTGAGCGACGGTTCGCATAGGCCGGGGCGACCATGGGATAGTCGCTCGCGAGGCCCCACTTGCGGCGATATTCGTCCGGGCTGAGATCGTATCGCGACCTCAGGTAACGCTTGAGCATCTTCAGACGCTTTCCGTCCTCGAGGCAGACGATGTAGTCGGTCTGGACGGATTTTGCGATCGGAACCGCGGGACGTTGCCGCTCTACGGGGGCGGCGGCAGTCTCTGGCTTGCCGAGAGACGACAGCGACGCGTGCACTGTCCGGATGATGTCGGGAATCGCTGATGGCGTAACCGTGTTGTTCGACAGATATGAAGCAACAACCTCCGCAGCCAGACGCACGACTGCCTCCTGGGAGTGTTCGGTGGTCTCTGTATCTGAAGACATCTTGATGCACCTCAACATTCTGACGCGCGTGGCGCGATGAAAAGCGGACTCTCATGCTCCGGGATATGGCGGGACCGGAGTAATTGCAATCAAAAACGCACAGAAAGTCAGTGGCGAATTTAGTATTGAAGTTAATATGAAGTGGATGCATTCGCGGTAAGCGGATCGACATTGCGCCATATCAAAATGGGTCGAAAATATGGTGCGGATCGCGGATCGTCATCGATTGCAATGTTGCGCCGTAATTCACTCGGCAGTAGCCAGAGGTGTTGAGGTCATGAGAAATCTGCATGCCGACGGTGGGGGAGCCGCTTGCGGATTGGATTGCAAAGACCCGGCTGTGCCGCGTAGAACCGGGACGGAACGGCAGCGGCTATCCGATGCGTTTCCGGCCCAGTCCCGTTTCGGCCCAACCCCTTTCGGAAAGACATCGACCGTGGCTCTTGATTCGCACCCCGTCTCGACAGATCGGTTCTTCTCGGCCGGCGTTGGCGAAGCCGACCCGGACATCGCCCGGGTCATCCAGGAGGAGTTCGCGCGGCAGAGCGCCCAGATCGAGCTGATCGCATCGGAGAACATCGTCAGCCGGGCGGTTCTCGAGGCCCAGGGCTCGGTCCTGACCAACAAGTATGCCGAGGGCTATCCCGGTCGCCGGTACTATGGCGGGTGCGAGTTCGTGGATGTGGCCGAGCGTCTGGCCATCGAGCGCGCCAAGGCCCTGTTCGGCTGCGCCTTCGCCAATGTGCAGCCGCATTCCGGTGCCCAGGCCAACCAGGCGGTGTTCCAGGCCCTGCTGCAACCCGGCGACACCTTCATGGGAATGGACCTGGCCGCGGGTGGGCACCTCACCCACGGCAGCCCGGCCAACCAGTCGGGCAAGTGGTTCCGGCCGGTGGCCTACACCGTCCGCCCGGATGATCACCTGATCGACTATGATGCCCTGGCCGAGACGGCCCTGCGGGAAAAGCCGCGGTTGATCATTGCCGGCGGCTCGGCCTACAGCCGCGCCATCGACTTCGCGCGTTTCCGCCCGATTGCCGACTCCGTGGGGGCCTATCTGATGGTGGACATGGCCCACTATGCCGGCCTGATCGCCGCCGGGGTCTATCCGAGCCCGCTGCCCCACGCCCATGTGGTGACGACCACCACGCACAAGACCCTGCGCGGTCCGCGGGGTGGCATGATCCTCTCCAATGACGAGGACCTCGGCAAGAAGATCAACTCGGCGGTGTTCCCGGGCCTGCAGGGCGGGCCGTTGATGCACGTGATCGCAGCCAAGGCCGTGGCCTTCGGCGAGGCGCTGCAGCCGTCCTTCAAGGACTATGCCCGCCAGGTGGTGGACAATGCCCGTGTGCTGGCCGCGACCCTCGTGGAGTCCGGGGTCGAGATCGTCTCCGGCGGCACCGACAGCCACCTGATGCTGGTGGATCTGCGGGCCAAGTCGGTCACCGGCAAGGCGACCGAGGCCAGCCTCGAGCGCGCGAACATCACCTGCAACAAGAACGGGATTCCCTTCGACACCGCGCCCTTCACGGTGACGTCCGGCGTCCGGCTGGGCACGCCGGCGGCCACCACGCGGGGCTTCGGCACGGCGGAGTTCCGCGAGGTCGGCCTGCTGATCGCCGAGGTCGTGGACGGCCTGTCCCGCCACGGCGACGACAACGGGGCCGCGGAGGCGTCCGTGCGGGCCCGTGTCGCGGCGCTGACCGGTCGGTTCCCGATCTACGGCTGATTCGCGTCCCCTCTGGTCAGGACCGGGCGCGCGGACTAAGTCTGTCAGATAATTCGTCCGGTGGCGGTCGTTTCCGCTGACTGCACATGGCAAGGCCCGCGGGCCAGGAGGCCGAAGAGATTGCGCTGCCCGTTCTGTGGTCATGCCGAGAGTCAGGTGAAGGACAGCCGTCCGTCCGAAGACGGTTCGGCCATCCGTCGGCGCCGCTCCTGTCCGGAATGCGGCGGTCGGTTCACGACCTTCGAGAGGGTCCAGCTGCGGGAGCTGACCATCATCAAGCGCTCCGGTCGGCGGGCCCCGTTCGACCGGGAGAAGCTTGTGCGGTCCGTCTCCGTGGCCCTGCGCAAGCGGCCGGTGGAGACCGAGCGGCTGGAGCGGATGGTGTCCGGCATCGTTCGCCAGCTCGAGAGCCGGGGCGAGACCGAGATCAATTCCGAAGTCGTGGGCGAACTGGTGATGAAGGCCCTGAAGGCCCTCGATGAGGTCGCCTATGTCCGCTACGCGTCGGTCTATCGCGACTTCCGGGAGACGCAGGACTTTGCGCGGTTCCTGGGCGAGGAAGGTTTGTCCGAGGAGACCGAGGTGCAGGATCTATGAGCCGCTCTGATCAGCGACCTGCCATGCAGGCGAGGTCCGTGGCCCGGCTGGCCGCGGTCCAGGCCCTTTACCAGATGGAGGTCGCCGGCGTCGGCGTCGAGGCGGTGGTGCGGGAGTTCTCGGATCACCGGTTCGGGTCCGTCCTCGAGGCCGAGGATGGCTCGGCCCCGCCGGGTGCCGCGGCAGACCAGCTGGCGGATGCGGACGAGGTGTTCTTTGCCGATGTCGTGCGCGGGGTGGTGGCGCATCAGGCGGCGATCGATCAGGCCGTGTCGCGGCGGCTGGCCGCCAACTGGCGGCTGGAGCGGCTGGACGCGACCCTGCGCGCAACCCTGCGGTCCGCCACCTACGAGCTGATGCACCGTCCCGACATCCCCACCGAGGTGGTGCTGGATGAATATGTCGAGCTGGCCAAGGCCTTCTTCGCCAAGACCGATTCCGGGTTCGTGAACGGTGCCCTCGACGCCGTCGCTCGCGACCTGCGCGCCTGAGCGTCGGACGAGGGCCGTGGGCCAGCGGGAATTCGACGAGATCGCCAGTCTGTTCCGACCCCTGACCTTCGGGGCGGAGGAGGCGCTCGGCCTCGGCGATGATGCCGCCCTGATCCGCCAGCTCCCCGGTCACGATCTGGTCGTCACCAAGGACGCCATCGTCCAGGGCGTGCACGCGCTGGACTCGGAGCCGCCCGCCGCCCTCGGTCGGCGACTGCTGCGCGTCAATCTCTCGGATCTTGCCGCCAAGGGGGCCGAGCCCTACGCGGCGCTGCTGGCCGTGGCCTGGCCGGGACACTGGACCGCCCAGGACCGTGCCGCGTTCGCCGGCGGGCTGGGCGAGGATCTTCGCACCCATGGCGTGATCCTCCTCGGGGGCGACACGGTGACGACGCCGGGTCCGTTCCAGGCCAGCCTGACCCTGCTGGGACGCGTGCCGGCGGGACAGATGGTCCGGCGGGGCGGCGGGCGCGCCGGTCAGAGCCTTCTGGTCAGTGGCACGATCGGCGATGGCTGGCTCGGACTGCAGGCGGCCCGGGGGGAAGGCGACTTCACGCCCGAGGACCGGCAGTGGCTGGCGGCCCGATACCATCGGCCCGAGCCCCGGACCGATCTTGCGGCTGGGGTGCGGGCAAACTGCACGGCCGCAGCCGACGTATCGGACGGCCTTCTGGCCGATGCCGGGCATGTCGCGCGGGCCAGCGGGGTCGGCTACCGGATCGATCTTGATCGTCTGCCGCTGTCAGCCGCAGCCCGATGCTGGCTCGACCGGCAGCCGGATCGCGTGGCGGCTCTTCTGGCCCTGGCGGCCGGCGGCGATGACTACGAGATCGTTGCCGCGGCGGATCCCGAGGCGGCTGGGCGCCTGGTCCGGACCGGTGCCGCGTCGGGGCGGGGGTGGACGGTCATCGGTGTCCTCACGGCGAAGACCGGACACGTGGCGGAGGTCGGCGGACATCCGGTCCCGGTGATCCGGGCCGGCTGGTCCCATCTCGAGTGACCCAATCTTTACGCGGGCCGGGTTAGATTGTCGGCCTTGATGTCGGGAAGGCCCTGATGATCCGTCGCACCATCCTGTCCGTGGCCATCGCCGCCCTTGTCCTCTCCGTGCCGGTGCTGGCCGGGGCGGAGGAAAAGCCGAAGGAAGGCAAGGACGATCCGCAGCTGACCCAGCAGGTGGATCTGATGCCCGTGGCGATCCCGATCCTCTATCAAGATGCCCTGGTGAACTACGTGTTCGTCCGGGTCCGTGTGCATCTGTTCAAGCCCACCGACGGTCCCGCCATCCACGCCAAGGAACCCTATATCCGGGACCGGCTGGTTCGAATGGCCAACCGGACCTCCTTCAACGCGGCCAATGACCTGAACAAGGTCGACGCAGGCGCCATGGAGTCATTCCTGTCAAAGGTCATCGAGGGGATGGTCGGCCGCGGAATCGTGAAACGCGTGGAGATCTACGAACAGACCCCGCAGAAGGGCCTTCCCCGGGCGAATCCCTAGGAATTCCGCCACGGATGCAGCGGGCGGTTGCGTCCCCCTGACGATTTTGCAAAGCTTGCAATGCTTCTCGTTCGCCGGACGAGGGAATCCCTGGCCTCCGGGGACCGGAACGCGTCGTGTTCCGCTCCGGATGCTGGCGGTTCACGCCGGCGAAGAAATCAAACCGTCCCGTCGGGGAAGCAAAGGCGAGGGCGTACAACAATAGGGACGGAGATGAACAATCTTGTTTTGGTCATACTCGCGGGCTTGCTCGCGGTCGCGTATGGCGTCGTACAGACCGGGGCGCTGCTGAGGGCACCGGCGGGCAATGCCAAGATGCAGGAGATCGCCGCCGCGATCCAGGAAGGCGCTCAAGCCTATCTGCGTCGGCAATACATCACCATCGCCATGGTGGGGGTCGTGATCCTGGTTCTGCTGGGCCTCACGCTCGGCATCTATCCGGCGATCGGCTTCCTGATCGGGGCTGTGCTGTCCGGTGCCGCAGGCTTTGCCGGCATGCTGATCAGCGTCCGGGCCAATGTCCGCACGGCGGAGGCCGCGTCCAAGAGCCTGGATGCCGGCCTGTCTCTGGCGTTCCGCTCGGGCGCGGTCACCGGCATGTTCGTGGCCGGCTTTGCCCTGATCGGAGTCACCGGCTACTACGCCTACCTGACGCTTGGCCTTGGCTTCGACCCGGTCAGCCGGGACGTGGTCGATGCCCTCGTTGCCCTGGGCTTCGGGGCCTCGCTCATCTCCATCTTCGCCCGTCTGGGCGGCGGGATCTTCACCAAGGGTGCCGACGTGGGCGGTGACCTGGTCGGCAAGGTGGAGGCCGGCATTCCCGAGGATGACCCCCGCAACGCCGCCACCATCGCCGACAATGTGGGCGACAACGTGGGCGACTGCGCGGGCATGGCCGCGGACCTGTTCGAGACCTATGCGGTGACCACGGTGGCCACCATGGTGCTGGCGGCGATCTTCTTCCGCAGCGCCGGTGCGGCGATCGTGTCCAGCATGATGCTGCTGCCCCTGGCCATCTGTGCCGTGTGCATCGTCACCTCGATCCTCGGTACCTTCTTCGTGCGCCTGGGCAAGGACCGCAACATCATGGGGGCCCTCTACCGGGGTCTCATCGTCACAGGCGTGACGTCGGTCGGGGCGGTCTACTGGGTGATTTCCGCCCTGGTGAAGGAGCCCGTCACGGTGACGGGGGTCAACGGTGCCGCCATCACCATCACCGCCATGAACCTGTTCTGGTGCGGCGTGGTGGGTCTGGCCGTCACGGCGGCCATCGTGGTCATCACCGAATACTACACCGGCACGGGCTTCCGTCCGGTCCGCTCGGTGGCCAAGGCCTCGGAGTCCGGTCACGGCACCAACGTGATCCAGGGGCTGGCTGTGTCGCTGGAAGCCACAGCGGCACCGGCCATGGTGATCATCGTGGCCATCATCGCCACCTATCTGCTGGGCAACCTGTTCGGCGTGGCCATCGCCACCACGACCATGCTGTCCCTGGCGGGCTTCATCGTCGCCCTCGATGCCTTCGGTCCGGTGACGGACAATGCCGGCGGCATTGCGGAAATGGCCGGTCTGCCGGCCGAGGTTCGCGTCTCCACCGACGCCCTGGACGCCGTGGGCAACACCACCAAGGCGGTGACCAAGGGCTATGCGATCGGTTCGGCGGGCCTCGGCGCGCTGGTGCTGTTCGCGGCCTATACCCAGGACCTGCACTACTTCTCCGATCCGGCCAACGCCAAGCTGTTCCCGGCCTTTGCGGGCATGGGGCAGGTGACGTTCGACCTGTCCAACCCCTTCGTGATCGTCGGGTTGCTGTTCGGGGGGCTTCTGCCCTTCCTGTTCGGCGGCATGTCGATGACGGCGGTGGGCCGGGCGGCCGGTGCCGTGGTCGAGGAGGTGCGTCGTCAGTTCCGGGAAATGCCCGGCATCATGACCTATGAGCAGAAGCCGGACTATGCCCGCGCCGTGGACATCCTGACCAAGGCGGCGATCCGCGAGATGATCGTGCCGTCGCTGCTGCCGGTGCTGTCACCGATCGTTCTGTTCGTCGCCATCGCGGCCCTGCCGGGCGGCGGCAAGGTCAATGCCTTTGCCGCCCTCGGCGCCATGCTGATCGGGGTGATCGTGACCGGCCTGTTCGTGGCCATCTCGATGACCTCCGGCGGCGGGGCGTGGGACAATGCCAAGAAGTACATCGAAGAGGGCAATTATGGTGGCAAGGGATCCGAGGCGCACAAGGCCGCGGTGACCGGTGACACCGTCGGCGACCCCTACAAGGACACCTCCGGCCCGGCGGTGAACCCGATGATCAAGATCACGAACATCGTGGCCTTGCTGCTTCTGGCCGTGCTGGCCAAGGGCCTGATCGGCTAGTCCGCCGAGTCTGGCCTGCAGAACAGGGAAACGCCCCGGAGGTCAGCCTCCGGGGCGTTTTCTGTGTGGAATGTGCTCGGCTGGACGGCCCGCACCGAAGACCGGCGCGGCGGGGCTCAGCGCCCGGGGCCGCGGGGATTGCCCGGGTCGTTGTCCTGCGGCAGCATGCCGCCGCGTCCGAGACCGCCCAGGATCTGTTCGATCACAGACAGTTCGCGCCCGCGGGTCGGGGTCTCGCGCTTGTCGAAGGCAATCTGGTAGCCGTCGGTGAGGGTGTAGCTCTTCACCGCGGTCACCCGCTCATCGGTCTTGTCGAAGCGGATCTCGTAGATCTGCCGCTGACGCACCCGGGGCTTGTAATAGGCATACTTGTCCGAGATCTGGGTGACATAGAACCAGATGTTCGGGTCGAAGGAGGCGCGCACCGACGGGGAGCCCAGCTTGGTCAGCACCGTCGACCGGGAATCCTCCCCGACCTTGATCTGGTCAGGGCGCACATCCTGGACCTGGAAGCCGTTGTAGGAGGTGATGGGTGCGCAGGCGGCCGCCCCCAGGGCGAGGCACGCGGCGACGGCAAGAGAGGCGGTCCGGTTCATGTTCGATCCTGGTTGGCAGCGTCATCCTGACGAATTTCACCGCAAGAGACTTTGACCTAACCCGCGGTCGCCCCTAGTTCAATGGGCGCGAGGATGATCGTGGGACACGGCAAAAAAGGGGCAGGCATGTTCAAGAGGCTATTTCGGCCGGATCGGACCCGCGCCGCGGGGGCTGCCCTCTATGCGCAGTGCGCCGCTGCTGCACGGAAACCGGAATTCTATCAAGATCTTGCAGTACCCGATACGGTGGAGGGGCGCTTCGAGATCTATGCCCTGCATGTGCTCCTGGTCATCAACCGACTGCAGGGACAGGGTGAGCAGGCGGCGGCGGTGAGCCAGGCCCTGTTTGATGCTCTGCTGCGAGGTCTGGACGATGGTCTGCGGGAAATGGGGGTCGGCGACCTGTCCGTAGGCAAGAAGATGCGCAAGCTGGGCGAGGCGCTCTATGGCCGCGCCCGGAACCTCGATCGTGCCCTGACGGCGCTGCCCGACACGTCGGAGCTGCAGGAGCTGCTGCAGCGGACGGTCTATGCTGGGGTGGAGGTGCCGCCTGTGGGCCAGCTCGTTGCGTGGGTCCAGGCCACCCGGAGCGGCCTGGCCGAACAAGCCCTCGCACAGCTTCTGGAGGGGCATGTGGATCTGGGAGGGACCATCCTGTGAGCGATCAGACCTGGCCTGTGGCCGTGAGCTTTTCCGAGGTGGACCGTCGGGACGTGACCCTTGACCTCGTGGCCGATGCCCCCGTGCGCGCGGCCGTCGCCAAGCGGCTGGATCTGGTGTCCCTGTCCCGGTTCGAGGCCGCCGTCCGCCTCAGTGCGTGGCTGGACGGTGCCGTGCTCGAGGGGCGCTGGCAAGCCGACCTCGAGCAGGCCTGTGTCGTCACCCTGGACCCGGTAGCCGTGTCCCTGTCCGGCCGGTTCTCGGTGCGCCTGCTGCCTCAGGGCAGCCCCAATACGCCGCAGGATGAGCCCGATCCGGTGATCGATCCCGAGGCGGACGATCCGCCGGATCTGGTGGAGGGGCCGACCATACCCGTGGGCGACTATCTGGTGGAACATCTGGCCCTTGAGCTGGATCCATTCCCCCGCAAGCCCGGTGCCGTGTTCGTGCCACCGGAGGAACCGGGTCTCATCACCCCCTTTGCCGTGCTGAAGGATCTGGCGGCGAAAAAGGGGTCGGACAAGCCCGGCTAATCCGCACTGTACCGGGGCGGGCGCTTGCATCACCGGACATGGACGCTAAGGTCCGGGCGCGGCAATGGCCCGGATCCTCGGCGGTGCTGCTGATTCTTTTGGCCGGAGACCACGTCCGGCCCCAGGGAGTTTCAACCGGTACCGTGTCTGACCCCATTGTTCTTTCGATTGACGCCATGGGCGGCGATCACGGCCCGCCGGTGACCGTTGAGGGGGCCGACATTGCCCTTGATCGCTTCGCCGGACGTCCGGTCCGCTATCTCTTCCACGGCGACGAGGCGCGCATTCGTGTCGAACTCGCCCGCTATCCCCGCCTGGTGCCCCTGTCCGAGGTGCGCCACACCGCCTCGGTCATTTCCGGCGACGAGAAGCCGGCCCAGGCGCTGCGCCGCGGCAAGGGGACCAGTCTCTGGAACTCTGTGGAGGCCCTGCGCGCCGGTGACGCCCATGCGGCCATTTCCGGGGGAAATACCGGGGCTCTCATGGCCATCTCCAAGCTCATTCTGCGGATGGTGGGCGGGTCGGATCGGCCCGCGATCGTGGCCGGCTGGCCGACCCTGAAGGGGGTCACCGCGGTCCTGGATGTCGGGGCCAATATCGACTGCGACGCCAACCAGCTGGTGGAATTCGCGATCCTGGGATCGGCCTTCTATGCCGCCGTGTACGGAGGCGACAGGGCCGTGCGACCGACCGTGGCACTGCTGAATGTCGGCTCCGAGGACATGAAGGGCCACCAGGAGGTGCGGGACGCGCACGCCATTCTTCGTGCCGGCAAGTTGGACCTCGATTATCGCGGCTTCGTCGAGGGGAACGACATCGCCATGGGGGCCGTGAACGTGATCGTCACCGACGGCTTCACCGGCAATGTGGCGCTCAAGACCGGGGAGGGGATGGCCCGCTTCTTTGCCGCAACCCTGCGGGAGTCCCTGACCTCCAGCCTGATGAACAAGGCCGGTGCGGTGCTGGCGTCCGGGGCGCTGCGGTCCCTGAAGGCGCGACTGGATCCCAGTTCCGTCAATGGCG
>DAINBM010000006.1:0-19988 GCA_036732965.1 Caulobacteraceae bacterium
GAGGCCGAAGGGCACCATCAGGGCCCCCAGCAGGAAGGCCACCCGACAGCCCCAGGCATCCAGCACGGTCGGGCTCATGATCATGGACAGGGCAAAGCCCACCAGGCCCGCCACCAGCACGGCCAGGTCCTGGGTCGCCATCTGCAGGCCGATATAGAGGCCCCGGTGACGCCGCGGCGAGGCCTCCATCAGGAAGGCGGTGGAGGGGCCCACCTCACCCCCCAGGGCAAAGCCCTGGATCAGGCGGAACATCACCAGCAGGATCGGCGCGGCAATGCCGATCTGGGCATAGCCGGGGGTCAGGGCGAGGCCGAAGATCGCCACCCCCATCAGGGAGAAGCTGAGGATCATGGCCGGCTTGCGCCCCACCCGGTCCCCATAGGCGCCCAGCACCAGTCCCCCCAGCGGCCGGGTGAGGAAGCCCACCCCGAAGGTTGCCAGGGCATAGAGCAGGCCGTGGGAGGTCTGGCTGGCCGGGAAGAAGGTGTGGCCGATCTGCAGGGCGAAGAAGCTGAACGACAGGAAGTCGTAGAATTCCAGGGCATTGCCCACGCCCACGGCGGCCACCTGGGACAGGGGCAGGGTGTCCGCCGTCCCTTCCGGCGTATCGGTCGTCGTGGCGGACATGTGCAGCTCCCTCGTGTCCCTGACCTGTGCCACAGGGCGCAGGGCTTGGAAAGCGGCCCGCCCGCGGCGGTGTTTCCGGGCCGGTCTAGCGGGGGCGGCGCATCTCGAAGAAGGCCTCCGGCGTGACCTCCACATAGTCTCCCATCCGGCCGGCCCTCAGGATCGGCCGGGCGGCGGCGGTGTCATAGACCCCGTCCACCACCAGGGACGGGTCGATGTGCACGGCCACCACCTCGCCCAGGGTCAGCCAGCTGTCCACCTCGGCACCCGCCGCCGTGGTCAGGCGCAGGATCTGGGTGACCCGGCACTCGAAATTGACGGGGCTCTCCAGCACCCGGTCGACCCTGACCCGCCGACCCGGGACAGGGGTCAGGCCGGCGAGGGTGAACTCGTCCACCTCCGGCCCGACGGAGGCGCAGCTCGCATTCATGGCGTCGGCCAGGGCCCGGGTGGCCAGGTTCCACACGAACTCGCCCGTGGCCTTGGCATTCGCCACCGTGTCCTTCCAGCCGATGGTGGAAAAGCCGACGATGGGCGGCACATAGTTGAAGGCATTGAAGAAGCTGTAGGGAGCCAGGTTGCGCACCCCGGCCTCGCTGACGGTGGAGATCCAGCCGATGGGCCGCGGGCCGACAATGGCGTTGAACGGATCGTGCTTCAGGCCGTGGCCGGTGGCGGGCTCGTAGTACAGGGCCGAGGCATCTGCCATGGGGACATCCGGGTCTGGAGGGGCGGTCGGTCTCCAGACTTACCAACCCCGGTGCGGTTCCACCAGCGCCCGCGGTGCCCCTCCGCGGCGTTCAGGGCTGGACTTCCGGCGGGCGGCGCCGCACTCGGAGGCCCATGTCCACGGAACCGAACCCCGCCCCGCCCTCTGCCCCCGCCTCGGTGGTCTACGGGATGCCTTCGCCCGAGCTGGTGGAGGCGGGGGCCGATGCGCTGCAGACCTCGCCCCTGATCCCCGGGGCCGCGGCCCTCGAGGCGCTTGCGCCCAACAGTGTCGACCGGGCGGTGATCGCGGCCCCGCCGGGGACGCTGGAGCGCCGTTATGTGCAGGCCCTGGCGCTGCGGGCCCTGAAGCCGGGCGGGGAGCTGGTCGTTCTGGCCCCCAAGGACCGGGGCGGTGCCCGACTGAAGGGCGAACTGACCGGCTTCGGCTGCGAGGTGGAGGAGACCGGTCGGCGGCACCAGCGCATCTGTCGCAGCCTGCGTCCTGCATTGCCCGTCGGCCTCGACGCCGCCATCGCGGCCGGGGGACCCCAGCGCCTTGACCGGCTGGATCTCTGGACCCAGCCCGGCGTGTTCAGCTGGGACCGGCCGGACCCGGGCACGGAGCTCTTGATCCAGCATCTGCCCGGTTTCAGTGGCGCAGGCGCGGACCTGGGCTGCGGCCTTGGCCAGATCGCCCGGGCGGTGCTGGCGTCTCCCGCGGTGACGGAGCTGACCCTGGTGGACATCGATCGGCGGGCGGTGGACGCGGCCGCGCGCAATGTCACCGACCCCAGGGCGCGGCGGGTCTGGGGCGACGCCCGGGTGACGCCCGACCTGTCCGGTCTCGATTTCGTGGTCATGAACCCGCCGTTCCACGACGCAGGGGTGGAGAGCCGGGGCCTGGGCATCGCCTTCGTCACCCGGGCGGCGGCCCTGCTGCGCAAGGGTGGGGTCCTGTGGCTGGTGGCCAACCGGCACCTGCCCTACGAGGACAGCCTGACCCGCCTGTTCACCCGCGTGTCCCCTGTGCGCGAGGCCAGCGGCTTCAAGGTCTACGAGGCCCGGAAATGAGCGTGGTCGTCCGCCTCGACCGGCTCCTGGCCAACATGGGCTACGGCTCCCGCCGGGAGGTGCAGCAGCTGGTCCGCGCGGGCCAGATCCGGCTGGACGGGACCGCCGTGACCGTGGCGGACATGAAGATCGCCGCCGGGCAGGACCTGCGGGAGCGGATGACCGTCCGCGGCCAGAAGCTCGACCCGCCGCCCGGGGTGGTGCTGATCCTGCACAAGCCCCTCGGGGTCACCTGTTCGCACAAGGATGCGGGGCCTCTGGTCTATTCCCTGCTGCCGCCGAGGTGGCGCAGCCGGGAACCCGCCATCTCCACCGTCGGGCGGCTGGACAAGGACACGTCGGGGCTGCTGCTGCTCACCGATGACGGGGACCTGCTCCACCGGATCATCTCGCCGAAGCGGCACGTGCCCAAGCGCTATCTGGCGACGCTCGCCCGACCCCTGGACGGGTCGGAGGGCGCACGGTTCGCGTCCGGCACGCTGATGCTGGAGGGGGACGACAAGCCCGTGGCCCCGGCGGTGCTGGAACCCCTGTCTCCCACGACGGCCTATCTGACGGTCACCGAGGGCCGCTATCACCAGGTCCGGCGGATGTTCGCGGCGGTGGGCAACCATGTGGAGGCCCTGCACCGGGACCGGATCGGCGCGCTGGCCCTGCCCGAGGACTTGGCCCCCGGCGCCTACGGCTTGCTGGGCGAGGCGGAGGTGGCGTCCATCTTCGGAGTACCTGCGCCGGATCCCGTCCCGGCTCCGCCCCCTGCGTCGAACTGACAGACGCGGGATGCCGCATCCTCCAGCACCGTGCCGGCGACCAGCATCCGGGAGGCGGCGTCCGGGCCGCTCACCACGGTCGGCGGGCCGGCAAGGTTGGGCTGGACATAGGTGGTGACGCCGAGGGGGCGATAGCCGTGCCCCGCGCAATCGAATTCGTAGTCCACCACGGCCGAGCGCACGGTGGCGGAGGGCGCATCCGCCCGGGCATAGTACTCATAGCGCACCGTCCCGCGGACGCGGGTGGGGGAGAGCCGGCCCTGCACCTTCCAGAACGAGATCTGGCCGCTGGCCGGCGCGGCATAGTGCCAGTCCAGCGGCTTCACCGCCTCGCCCCAGGCGATGACCGCCGCCGGATCCTCGGCACCCGCCGCGGCCGTAGTGGTTGCCGAAGCGGCCACAGCCGCCTCCGACCCGGCGGCCAACTTGGGGGTGAAGGCCACCCGGATGGAGACCGTGCCCTGGACGTCCGTCCCGGCGGCCGGCTCGGGCAGCACATGGAATTCCGCCTCGGCCATCCGCACCGCCGCCGGACCGAAACCGTTGTGCTCCGGCGTTTCGGACCGGATCAGGCACTGGTCCAGGTCGCGTCGGTCACGGACGCGGCAGTTGATCTCGGCCACGCCGGCGATCCCGTGATCCTGCTGGTACTTGGGATAGTAGCGGTAGATGACGTCTTCCGACGGCAGGATCACCCAGCTCGAACTCACCGTGGTGGTGGTGGCAGAGGCCGGCTGTGCGACGGTGTGGGAGGAGCTGGCGATGAATGCCCCTACAGCCAGCAGAAGTCCTGCTGAACAGCCATCGAGCGGACGGGATTGGCAAGAGGTTTTGGGCAATTTGGCCTCGCCTGAGTCAGTCCAGCTGATTGGGGAATCTTAGCCGATTCAGGCGGCAGAACTATACCCCATCATCGACGAAAGGGAGGTCCTTCCGCGGGAAGGGCCGGTGCCGATGAGAACGGCGGGCGACAAGGAGTATCATGAGCGTACCCGCTTTTCTCCGTCCAGAAATATTGCGAATATGTTACCGATTTGACACGGTTCGGCTCCAAAAAATTCAACACATTGTCATTTTTGTTGCTCTGATCGAGGCCCTCCAACACGGTGACTCAAGTGTGTGGGATGGGGCCCGGTGACACGCTGTCGTGCGTGGTGTGTGTTCCCCTCCCTTCGATCTTGGAGGGAAAATTGAAGAGCCACCTGTTCTGTTCGACCGTAATTGCCGTGCTCGCCGTCGCTGGGGGAGTGATCGCGCAGGAGGCACCGTCCTCTACCGCCACGAACGTCTCTGGCGCGACCGATGTCTCGGCAGTGACGGTGGTGGGTTCGCGCATCAAGCGCAATGAGTTCACCTCGGCGTCGCCGATCCAGGTGATCACGGCTGAAGAATCCACCCTGGCAGGACTACAGGACACCACCACGATCCTGCAATCGGCATCCACTGCGGCCAACGCCAATCAGATCAACAACTTCTACACCGGCTTCATCACCAACGGCGGTCCGGGTGTGAACACCCTGGACTTGCGCGGGCTTGGTGCCAACCGCACGCTGATCACGCTGAACAACCGCCGCATGGGCCCGGCAGGAACCCGGGGAGCCGTTGGGGCCGTTGACCTCAACACGATCCCCGCGGCGATCATCGACCACGTCGAAATCCTGAAGGACGGTGCATCGTCGATCTATGGTTCCGACGCCGTGGCCGGCGTGGTCAACATCGTGACGAAGAAGGGTACGTCCGGCGGTGATGCCCATCTCTATGTGAAGCCGACAGAGCATGGCGGTGGTGAGGAGTACGAAGCCGATGTCTCCTATGGCCGGACCTTCGACAAGGGCTACGCGTCTTTGGCCGCCTCGATCTATGAGCAAGCTCCCCTGTATGCGGGTCAGCGCAAGCGGCTGAACTGCACCGAGGACTATGTGACCGATCCGAAGACCGGTGCGCGTCTCGACATCATCGATCCTGCAACGGGCACCTACAAGTGCGAAAATCTGGCCTTCCTGAACTCGTTCATCGACCCGTTCTTCACGGGTCTTGACTGGGTTCCGTCCAAGACGGCCGTGAACGGGGGCGGCTATGCGGGGCTGGACCTGACCGGTCTGCATTCGGTCGGAAACACCTACGGCCTTGATGGCAGCTATGGGTCGCCACTGTTCGGTGGGGCAAACGCCCCCTACGATATTGCTGCGTCTCGTGCGTCCCTCGGTGAGTTTCCCACCTATGACCGGCGCCTTGCACACAACACTGCGGTCTCGCCTGCCCGGCGCTACTCGCTCATGGCCACCGGCGGCTACGACATTGACGCTCGTAACAGTCTCTATGTCGAAGCCCAGTTCAACCGCCGGGATTCCTCCCAGGACACCATGGCGGAGTTCTTCCCCATCGTGAGTCCGAGAAACGTTTTCAATACCTTCTACCCGACAAACCCCAACTATAACGGCATCGGGCTCAACCCCAATGTTGGTGCGCCCTTCACCGGACCTTATGCGCTCTCCCTGTATCCTCTGGATGAGCAGCAACAGGTTGATTACGAGCGGGTCGTACTTGGCGTGAAGGGCAGCCTGCCCAACTATCTCTCGCTGAAGAACTGGACCTATGATCTTTTCTATCAGTACAGCCGATCGACCGGCTTCTACAAAGGCAGCTTCATCTACAATGACCGGGTGCTTGCCACTGCCGGATCCACGAATGCCGCCGGCTGCAACCCGACTTCCAAGGGTTACAACAGCGGCCGTACTCTTGCGCAGGTGGAAGGTGCTGGCGCAGTTTGCCAGCCCGTCAATTATATCGCAGCCATCCTGAATGGCGGCGTCTTCACCCCGGCCGAGCAGTCCTACCTATTCGGTGTCGAGGAAGGCCGGACCGTCTATGATTACGCCTATGTGGAAGGGTCGGCGACGGGTGATCTGTTCAACCTGCCCGCCGGGCCGGTCGGGGCGGCCGTGGGCTTCCACATGCGTCGGGAGGATATTGGCGACCAGCCCGGGCCTAATGCGATCGCGAACAACTATTGGGGTCTGACTTCGGCTGGCGTGACCCGCGGTGCCGATAGTGTAAAGGAAGTCTTCGCCGAAATTCGTGCGCCCTTGGTCCGGAACATTCCGTTCATTCAGGCACTCGAGGCCGACGTTTCCGGTCGTTATTCGAGCTACCGCACATCGGGTGATGCGTCCACCTACAAGGTCGGGCTCGACTGGAAGGTCAATGACTGGCTTCGGTTCCGCGCCAGTCAGGGCACGTCCTTCCGGGCACCAGCGCTCTATGAGCATTTCCTGGCACCTACGAGTGGCTTCGCCAACCAACTTGGAAATGACCCCTGCATCAACTACGGCGCGGGCCGCGTGACGGCGACGGTTGCAGCCAACTGCGCCGCCGCAGGCGTTCCCTCCAACTACGGTGGGGGGGGGCCCAGCATCACCGTGTTCACCGCCGGCGGGGGCGGGCTGCGTCCAGAAACCTCGGTGGCAAAGACTGCGGGCTTCGTTCTCACTCCGCATCTATTCAACCTCGATGCCAGTCTTGCGGTTGACTACTTCACCTATCAGGTCCGGAACCAGATCTCCCTGTTTGGCGTGGCTGGCATCGTCGGTGCTTGCTATGGGTCGACCAACTACCCGGCCAACCCGTTCTGCAGCCTCTTCACTCGCGATCCCACCAGCCACAACATTCTCACGGTCAACAACGACTACGTGAATGTGGCTAGCCAGCGGGAGCAGGGACTGGATGTGACCGCGCGTTTCAGCCACCCGTTGCCGATGCGAGCGACTTTCCGGTTCGACACCCAGTTGACATGGACATTCGACACCAAGAGCGCCCTCCTGGGTGGCTCGACGAGCAACACCCTTGGAACGCCGGGTCAGCCGACCTTTGACGGAAATGCAAATTTCAGGGTGGATCGGGGCGAGTGGACTGCAAACTGGAACCTTCTCATGGTTGGGGCCACTTCGAACGCTCGCTTTGCCGGGACGCAGATCCAGAGCTATCAGGGCCTTGGTATCAAGGCCAACATCATCTCCAGCACGCCGTTCTACACGGTAAGCAACGTGTCCCTGCGCCGTCGTTATAAAGAGTATACTTTTGAGGTCGGCGTTCGGAACCTGTTTGACATCCAGCCGCCGGTCGTTTCCAGCTCAGCTGGGGTTGCGACGGTGGGGAGTGCTGTTCTTGCGTCTCAGTACGACTACTATGGGCGCTCCTACTTCATGGACGTGTCCCGCAAGTTTTAAGACCGCCATGGTTTGATCGGGTAAGCTCGACCTTGCCCGGTCGCTGCGGATATGGGCGGCGGGACTCGGTTCCGCCGCCCATTTTCGTTGAAGCGTCAGCAGAGGTCCTGCGCAGCAATCGCCTCGTCGGTCAGGACCTGCCGTCTGCCACCCATGAAGGCGAGACTTCCAACTGCGCGTCGGCCGTTCCGGTTCTGCGGGGCCGGTCCTCGTGGGTTCAGACCAGATGCGCGGTGGAGACCGCCTTCTGGAACAGGGTGGTCAGGGCCCCGGAAATGTCGCCATCCGTGTTCACCTGGAAATAGAGGCCCGGTGAGGCGCAGTTCTGTGCCGTGGTGGCGATGCTGCCCTGGATGGGGGCGATGTGGCTGTTGTAGTAGCTGTTGGTCGGCAGGGGGTTGTAGGTCAGGTAGAGGAACGCGATGCGGATACCGCGGTCCTTGATGGTCTTGCAGTAGTCGCTGTGGGCGTTGATGGGGCCGAAGTCCCGGCTGCCGTTGTAGATGTAGTCCTCGACCCCGTCGGTCACGATGAACATCACCTCCTCCGGCGTGTCGCCGGCATTGCCGGTGCCGGTGCCGGGGGTGGGCATGACGCTGTTCATCTGCTGCAGCCCCATGTCGAGGTAGGAGTCCTCGTCGCTGTTGCAGTTGCTCGCGGTGAGGCAGTTGTTGTGGTAGACGGTGACGGCCTGCAGGGTGCCCGCGGCCGTCTTGGCTGCCGCGAAGTTGCTGGTAAGCGATGCCAGGCGCGTGAAGTTGTAGTCGATGGTGTAGAGCGCCACCCGATAGCTGGTGTAGTTCTGGGATGCCGTGGTCGGGGCGAGGGTCATCAAGTTCTGCACGGCAGAGTTCACGAGGTCGATCCGCAGGGTGACGCCGAGGTTCCGGGCCAGCTGGTAGTTGTCGATCCCCCCGGGGTTGCCCAGGTTGTCGGAAGCCGGATCTGTCTGATGGCAGGCAAAGGCGCAGCCGCCCTGGCTTGCGGTGTGCGAGACCATGGTCGAGATCCCCGAGGTGGTGGCGGCAATGGCCATGGACGGGGACGTGTCGAGCAGCATGTAGAAGTCGATCTTCGGCGAAATCGCGGACTTGGCCGACGAGGATCCGGTGACCGGCAGGCCGGTGACGCCCACAATGGCGCTGAACACCGTCGACGACGCCGCCGAGAAGTTCACCGTGGCCACCCGGGTGACATTGGTGCCATTGGTGGTGTCGGTCACCGTCACGGTCATGTTGTCGGAGTCGTAGGTGACATTGGGCACGGTCGCGACGCCGGACCGCAGCACCGCCAGGGCCGCGGCCCGGGCGGTGGCCGTGGTCTGGTTCATCATGGTGGGCGTGACCGCCGCCAGGGCCGCGGTGTCGGCGATGCCGTTCAGCCGGTCCTGCCGGGTGCGGGCCAGGGTGTAGTCGGTGCTCATGCCGAGGGCCAGGACCAGGGGAACCATCAGCACGGCCACCGTGACGGCCACGTTGCCGCGGGACTCCGGCAGCAGGCGTTCGACCAGCTGGCGCAGATGTCGGAAGGCGTTCAGCGACGGCTTCATGACCACCTCTATCCTGTGTAGGGGATCGACGGGGAATTCCGCGGGATGATGTAGATGCTCGACGACATCGGCACGGTGCCCAGGAAGGCCGAGCCGACGGTGGGCGTGTAGTTGTAGACGGTCTGGACGAGGATGTAGCTGGTGCTGGGCGAGGCGAGACCCGAGGGCAGGGTGATGGCGCTGCCGGCCCCGAGGGCGCTGGCGCCGTTGTAGCCCCGGCTCCAGGTCACGGTGGCGTTGTTGCCGGCATCGGTGGTCACCTCGGAGAGGACGATCTGCAGGCTGGCCGTGGAATAGGGGGCCATGATCTGCGAGGTGGCCGCGAACACGGTGGCCACATCCGACGCCGTCAGGGTCGAGTACTGCGCGGTGATGTTGGCGAGCTCGACGGTGGTGTCGGTCATCTTGCGGTAGGTCGCGCTCATGTTGCAGACCTCGAAGCCGCCGAAATACAGGGCCACCAGCATCGGAAAAATCAGGGCGAACTCCACCAGGGCCACGCCCCGGCGGTCCCGCCGGAACCGGCGCAGGAGACCCGGTGTGGGCTGGGCGCTCATTGGTAGGGCTCGTTCTTGTAGACCGCCGTGGCCACCAGCAGGTGCCCGCCGTCCGGCTGGTTGTTCAGCCCGAGGCCCAGCAGCTGGCCGAAGATCGGCCAGTCATACATCACCCGGATGATGACGATGTCGCCGGGGTTGCCCGGATTGTAGGCCCAGCTGTTGGTCACCTGTCCCGCCCCGTTGTAGGTGACGGTGATCGGGCTGGTGCTGATGCTGGCAAAGGTCGACGCCGACTGCACGTCCACCATCAGGTTGGCGCAGTTGAAGGCGGTGGAGGCGTTGGTGCAGACCAGCTGCTTGAACTGGGTCTGGGTCAGGCCCGAGGTCTGGGCCGCGCCCGTCATCAGCTGGCGGGCCGAGGTCTGGGCCGCGGACTGCAGGGCCTGGTCGAAGAAGAAGACGATCGAGGTCTGCAGCATGGCCAGGATCACCGCGATCAGGGGGGCCGAGACGAGGGCGAACTCCACCGCCGTCGCGCCCCGGGGGTCCGACGGGAAGTCTGCAACCATCCGTCTCAGATCGTCCGCCACGTCAGTCCGTCCGCTCCTGCGAGTGCAAATTTGCTGCCCGGTCTTCCCAGCCCTTGCGGGTCCCGCCGCCGGGGAGGATGGCCCACCGGGCCCCGCCGATGTGCGAGGCCTTTCAGCCCTTGCAGGATGACGGAATTGGCTTAATGCCGCATTGTCAGACAGGGTTACCAACCGGTTTATCGTGTGTCTCGACCCCCGGACCGGCCGCCGATCCGTCGGGTTCGGGTCCCGCAGGCCGGTTTCGCCTGAAAATGGAATGCAAGACAAGGTGGCGAGGTCTCGTCCAATATACAGACCCCGCGAGCAAATTCCGCAGCGTCACCCGTGTCAGGCGAAATCATGCGCGGCCAATTTGTCACAGCCCCGACGGCAGTGCCGGGCTTTGCCAAACTGTCACAAATATTGGGAGAATTTGTCATGGCGACGGGCTATCCGGGCCTCAAGTCTGCTCGGCAAAGCCCGGGAGCCATTAGGGGAAGTCCTGAAATGAACACGAAGTCGACCATTTGGGCCAGCGTTGCCATGGGCACCGTTCTCGCCCTGGCCACGGGCGTCAGCGCCGAGGCCGCCACCACCAAGCACGTCGCCAAGAAGGTCGCCCCGGTCGTTCCGGCGGTCACCACCGCCGACGTCGACGCCCTGCGCGCCGAGATCGCCAGCCTGAAGGCCAAGCTCGACGACGTCAGCGCCGCTCAGGCCAAGACCGCCGCCGACACCGCCGCGGTGGAAGCCACCACGGACACCCTGGCGAGCTCCATCGTCGCCCAGTCCAACTCGATCAACACCATGCCGGCCACCATCGAGAAGTCGACCCTGGCCAACCTGCCCAAGTCCCTCGACTGGGCCAAGGGCACCAGCGTCTCCGGCCGCATGTACTTCGACGTCTCCAGCCTGACGGTGAAGACCAACGGCGTGAAGCAGAACACCACCGGCACCGGCTTCGACGTGAAGCGCTTCTATGTGGGCGTTGACCACAAGTTCAACGACACCTACTCGGCCAACGTCACCATGGACGCCCGTTACAACAGCAACGCGGTGTCGGCTCCGACGATCACCGTGACGCCGTCTTCGGGCACTGCCACGGCCACCGCCAGCGCCCAGACCAGCAGCGTCAACGACGTGCAGGTCTATCTGAAGAAGGCCTACCTGCAGGCCAAGTATGACGACCGCCTGACGGTCCGCATCGGCGCCGCCGACATGCCCTGGATCCCGTATGTGGAAGACCTCTATGGCTACCGCTTCGTGGACAAGACCCTGACGGAAAACCGCTTCACCGTCGCCAACTCCGCCGACTGGGGCGTGCACGCCCTCGGCAAGGTCGGTCCCTGGATCAGCTACGCCGTGTCCGCCGTCAACGGCGGTGGCTATCGCAACCCGACCCGCACCGCCGGCATGGACTTCGAAGCTCGCCTGAGCGCCAAGGTTCCGACCGCCTACGGTAACTGGTCTGCCGCCATCGGTGGCTATCAGGGCAAGATCGGCAAGGAAACGCAGGTCGTTGCTCCGGCCACGGCCGTGGCGTGGAACACCGCCCAGCGCTTCGACGCCCTGGTGGCCTTCGAATCCCACCAGATCCGGGTGGGCGCGGAATACTACAACGCGGTCAACTGGGCGAACAGTGGCGTGACCACCCACTACACCATCGCCAGCGCGGCCACGAGCCACCTCGGCGGCGACAAGTCGGAAGGCACCAGCTTCTGGGGTTCCTACCAGTTCACCCCGGAACTGTCGGTGTTCGGCAAGAAGGAATTCGTGAAGCCGAACAAGGACGTGCTCTTCCCGTACGCCGCGAAGAAGGACAATTTCTTCAACATCGGCATCAACTACGAGCCGGTGAAGATCGTCGACCTGGCCCTCGTCTACAAGCGCGCCGGGACGGACGCCAACAACGCCCCGACCACCGCGCCGGTCTCCGCGACCTACGACGAAGTCGGCATGTTCGGCCAGCTGCGCTGGTAATCTGAACCGCATCGATCAATTCCTGATCGATCAGACAACGAGCCCGCCGGGGAGACCCGGCGGGCTTTTTGCTGTCCGGATCCCGTCCCGCCGGGCCGCCAGCCCTTGTCGCCCCGGCGGGGTCTGTTAAAAAGGTTAACGACGGGACCCGGGGGGTGAGGGTCCGTGTCGCAGTCCGGCGAAGGTCTTCGACCCGGGCCGCTGCGGGCGTGCCGGCCTGACGACCCCGGGCGCGACCGGAGAGGTGGGATGCAGATCCGTCGACGTTCGCTCATCGCCCTGTCGACGGTCTTCGTCTCCTGTGCCGTGTCGACCCGCATCGTCGGGGCGCATCAGGCCAATGCCGATCCCGCCGACATGGAGATGGCCCGGCGGCTGATCTCCACCCTGCCCGAGACCGACTATTACGACATCCTCCTGCGCCTCTCGCAGATGACGGCCCGGGGGTCCACCGGCGAGGGCTTCAACTCCCGCTGGCGTCGCACCCGCAATCCCCTCATCAGCCAGTTCTTCCAGGACCTGGGCTATCGCAGCGCCAGCTTCGACAACTGCATCCCCTGGTGCGGCGTGGCGCTCGCCTGGTGCCTGAAGCGCGACGGCCGGCCCCTGCCGCCGAACCCCATCCTGTCGCAGAGCTATCTGCACTACGGCACGCCGGTGACCGAGCCCCGGCGCGGCGACATCTGCATCTTCACCCAGCTGGACAATCCGGCGGAGGGCCATGTGGGCCTGTTCTCCGGCTTCGTGGCGGGGGAGAAGATCTCGGTGCTGGGCGGGAACCAGAAGGGGGACGAGGAGACCACCTGCGGTCCCGGTTTCCCGAAGAGCTACATCACCTTCGAGGATGTGGAGATCAATGCCGCGAGGCGGCCGACGGACAACGGCCTCTATCTGCACCAGATCCGCCGCCCGCCGGAGCGGGGGACGATGGTCATCGCCCGCCAGGGGCCGGTCCGCCCCGCGGGTCCGCAGACCGCCACCGCCGCGCCGTCGGCCGGGGTGTCCGCCACAGCCGCGGCCGCGACCCCGGCCCCCCCCCTCGCCCGGGCGGCCTTGCCGGTCCGGGGTCGCGGGCCCTTGCTGGCCGGACTCCCGGGCGGTCTACCGCCGACCGGTCCGCTGATCGGGGGCCTGACGCTCGGCCTGGTGGGTCTCGGCTGGTTGCGGACCTCCGGCCAGCTGCGGGCGGCCCGGCAGGGCCTGCGCGCCCAGCTGGAGACCGGTGCCCGGCGGGAGCTGCAGGCGGTGGAGCATCTGCTGCCCTGGGGCACGGTCCCGTCGCCCGCCTATGGGGCCCAGGTGAAGAGCTTCGCCGTCGATCTCGCCACGGCCTTCAAGCAGCAGGACATCCCCAGCATCCGCAAGGCCGGTGTGCCGGCGACCCTGCGCCAGCGCCTCGATCGCCTGACCCGCTCCGCCCCGGCCCAGCCCTGGCTGCTGCAGCGGCTGCTGGCCGTTAATCTGGCGCTGGTGCGGCTGTTGAACCATGTGGAGACCTGTCCCCACCGCACCCGGGCCTATCGCACCCTCTATGACGGGGAGGTCACCCCCGCCCTGCGGGACCTGCTGGACGTGCTGGTGGTGGACCTGACCCCGGAGGAGCGCCGTCTGGTGCTGGAGACGCCGGTGCATGACCGGGCCCGCTGGTATCTGGCGCTGCTGCCGACGGGGCGCGGCCTGCGTCCGGCGGCCGGACCGGTCGTCCTGTCCGCCTGACGGGTCTGGCTCACGGGTCTGGCGGACGGGTCTGGGCGGTTTGTTAACCACGCCAATGCCAGAATGATCCGGACAGCGGAGCGGCGGCGAGAGAACGGCCCATGTGGGTGCCCTATGGACGGCAGTCGATCAGCGAGGCGGACATCGCGGCGGTGACGGCGGTCCTGCGCTCGCCGCTGCTGACCCAGGGGCCGGTGGTGCCGCGGTTCGAGGCCGCCCTGGCCGAGCGGGCGGGCAGCCGCCATGCCGTGGCCGTGAACAGCGCCACCTCCGCCCTGCACATCGCCTGCCTCGCCCTCGATCTGGGGCCGGGGGACGGGCTGTGGACCACGCCCAACACCTTCGTCGCCTCCGCGAATGCGGGCCTCTACTGCGGAGCCCGGGTGGACTTCGTCGACATCGACCCCCGCACCTACCTCCTCGATCCGGACCGGCTGGAGGCCCGGCTGGTCGAGGCCGAGCGGGATGGCCGGCTGCCGAAGATCGTGGTGCCGGTGCACTTTGCCGGCCAGGCCTGCGACATGGAGCGGATCGCCGCCCTGGGACGGCGGTTCGGTTTCCGGATCATCGAGGATGCCTCCCATGCCGTGGGGGCGACCTATCAGGGCCGCCCGGTGGGGGACGGCCGCTACAGCGACATCACCGTCTTCAGCTTCCATCCGGTGAAGATCATCACCTCCGGCGAGGGGGGGGTGGCCCTGACCAATGACCCGGCCCTGGACGTGCGCCTGCGGCTGCTGCGCAGCCACGGGGTCACCCGGGACGAGGCCCTGCTGACCCGTCCGCTGGATGGCCCCTGGGCCTATGAACAGGTGGCCCTGGGCTACAATTACCGGATGACCGACATCCATGCGGCCCTGGGCCTCAGCCAGCTGGACCGGCTGGACGCATTCGTGGCCCGGCGACGGGCCCTGGCCCAGCGCTATGACGCCCTGCTGGCCGGTGTGCCCCATGTGACGGCGCCGTACCGGGCGCCGGACCGGCAGTCGTCCTGGCACCTCTATATCGTCCGCCTGGCGCCGCAGATCGACCGGGCCCGGGTGCATGCCGCCATGGTCGCCGCGGAGATCGGCGTGCAGGTCCTGTACATCCCGGTCCACACCCAGCCCTATTACCGGGCCATGGGCTTCCGGGAGGGGGACTTCCCCGAGGCCGAGGCCTTCTATGCGTCGAGCTTCACCCTGCCGATCTTCCCGGATCTGAGCGACGCCGACCAGGACCGGGTGGTGGCCGCGCTGACGGCCGCGATCGAAGGTCCCGGTGTGCTGCCGGACGTGGCCCGCGGGGCTCCTTGAGCGGGATCGGTTCAGGCGACGGACCGCGGGTCCGCCTTCGTCCCGAGTCCGGCCCAGGAGTCGGGGGCGGGCATGTGATGCGCTGCCTCGCCCTGGCCGATGCCCTGCGCAACCGGGGTGCCCGGTGCGACTTCGCCTGCGGGCCGGACGGGGCCGCCCTGATCACCCGGTTCAGCAATGCCGGCTACCCGGTGCGATCCCTCACCGCGGGTTGGGCGGACGGCGCGGACGTGGTGGTGTTCGACAGCTACCGGATCGACGCCGTGACGGAGGTGCAGGCCCGCGCCGCCGGCTGCACGGTGGCGGTGATCGACGACCTGGCCGATCGCCCGCACGACTGCGACCTTCTGGTCGATCCCGGCTATGGCCGGGCACCGGGCGACTATGCGGGCCGGGTCCCGCCGGGGGCCATCCTGCTGACGGGTCCGACCTATGCCCTGCTGCGTCCGGCCTTTGCGGCGCTCGCGGACGCGGACGCGGACGGGCGGCGGGACCGGAGCGGGCCGGTGCGGCGGGTCTTCATCTCCTTCGGCCTGAGCGACCCCGGGGGGGTGGCGCTCAGGGCCTATGATGCCCTGCGGTCTCGGCTGCGGGCCCTGACCGTGGACCTGGCCCTCGCCGGGGATGCGGACAGCCTGCCCGGGCTCCGGCAAAGGGCTGCGCAGGACCCCAACCTGCAACTGCATGTGAATGCGACCCGGGTCGAGGCGCTGATGGCCGCCGCCGACCTCGCCATCGGTGGCGGGGGCGGTGCCACCTGGGAGCGGGCGGCCCTGCGACTGCCGAGCCTTGCCGTGATCGTTGCCGAGAACCAGCGGGAGATCATCACGCGGATGGCCGCGAACCACTGTCTGCTGGCCCTGTCCCTTGACCGTCCGGACTTTGCGACGGCCCTCCGCGCAGCCTATGACCAGTTGCTGGATGCGGGATTGCGCCGGGCCCTCGCAGAGTCCGCCGCCGACCTTTGTGACGGTCGCGGGGCCGACCGGGTCGCCCAGGCCCTGCTGGCGCGATGGGCTCAGTCCACGAGGCGTGCGGGCGCCTGAGCGCGTTCGGCGAGCCGGGTCCGGAGGATGTCCCGGGCCCCGGGCCACTCCCGGGCGAGCAGGCCGAGTCCGATCACGTCGCGCGGCTGGCCCCGCTTCACCACGTGCTCGCGGAAGAGGGCCTCACGGACAAAGCCGACCCGCTCCAGCATGTGAAGGGAGGGCGTGTTTTCCGACAGGACCTCG
This sequence comes from Caulobacteraceae bacterium, assembly GCA_036732965.1. Lineage (GTDB taxonomy): Bacteria > Pseudomonadota > Alphaproteobacteria > Caulobacterales > Caulobacteraceae > CAIMFV01. The sequence continues at coordinate 16,247 of DAINBM010000006.1, forward strand.
CACCAGACCTTGTTGAGGCCGAGGATCTCGAACACATGGGTGGCCATGGCGAAGGCCACGGACTGCCCCACCCCCCGGCCGCGGACGGCGGGATCGGCGAGGTAATAGGCCCACTCGCACCGCCGCTGGACCGGGTCGATCCTCACCAGATGGCTGAGGCCCACGGGCCGGTCCCCCAGCCGGATGATCCAGTAGCTCCGGTCCGGCTGCGTCAGGGCCGCGTCCAGCCAGCGCAGATGCGCAGCCTCGGGAATCTGCGCATCGGTGAACATGTGCTGCGCCACGGCTTCGCTGTTGCGCCAGGCGAGGACCCGGGGACCGTCGTCCCGCCGGAGGCGATGCAGGGTCACGCTCACGGCGTCAGACCGCATTGATCAGGACACGATCCGGATGGGCCGCCTGCCAGGCGAGGATGTCGGCCATGCGGAAGTCCGGTTCGGTGGGATGGAGCGCCTCGTAGACCGCGGTGACGAAGGCGAAGTCCTCGGGCGTGTCCACGGTCCAGCGCCAGCGCTGGGGTGGGGACTGCTGCAACCGGCCGATGCGGAACAGCTCGGGATGGGCATAGAGATAGGGCGTGACGTGCTCGTGGTCGTAGGGGCTGTCGGTGGCGGCACAGGCCCGGGCGAAGGCATCGGTCTGCACCACCTCCACGTCCAGTCCCTTGGGATAGGTCCACTCGGCGGTATTGCTGGTGTAGTCGTAGGATCCGGCCTGGTGATGGGCGATCACCGCATCGATCACGTCGGGATCGGCGAGGGGGCAGTCGCCGGTCAGGCGCACGAAGCCGGAGGGGGTGCCTGCCGCGGCCAGGGCCCCTTCGAAGCGGGCCATCACATCGGTGAGTGACCCGCGATGCACCGGCACGCCCAGCCCGGCCACATAGGCCGCCAGGACATCATCCTCCGCCCCGGTGCTGGTTGCCAGCAGGATACGGTCGAGACGCCGGGACCGCCGCAGGCGTTCGATCTGGCGGCCGATCATCGGCGCTCCCAGCAGCGGTCGCATCACCTTGCCCGGCAACCGGGTCGAGCTCATCCGCGCCTGGAGTATCGCCAGCATGTCCGCCATCGCTCCATCTGATCCGCGCGGGCCGTCAGCCAATGGTTAAGCATGTCCGGTTAAGATTTCGCTTTCCCGTCCGAGGATCGCGCCCATGTCGACGACTGCCGTCCCGTCCATCGTCATCGCCGGCCGGCGCGTGGCCCGGGATGTGCCGCCGCTCATCATCGCCGAGCTGTCCGGCAACCATAATGGCGACCTCGACCGGGCAAGGCGGCTGATGGAGATGTGCGCCCGGTCCGGTGCGGACGCGGTGAAGCTGCAGACCTACACGCCGGACACCATCACCATCGACCACGACGGCCCCGGCTTCCGGCTCGAGGGCGGCCTGTGGGCGGGGCGCACCCTCTACGACCTCTATGGCGAGGCCTTCACGCCCTATGAGTGGCATGAGCCCCTGTTCCGCTGCGCCCGGGATCTCGGACTGATCGTGTTCTCGTCACCCTTCGACGAGACGGCGGTCGACCTGCTCGAGAGCCTCGATGCGCCGGCCTACAAGATCGCCTCCTTCGAGGCCATAGACCTCCCCCTGATCGCCCGGGCCGCCCGGGCCGGGCGCCCCCTGATCATGTCCACGGGGATGACCACGCCGGCCGAGATCCGCGACGCCGTGGACACCGCTGCGGCCGCCGGGGCGGGCGGCGTTGCCCTGCTGCATTGCGTCAGCAGCTATCCGGCCCGCTTCGCCGACGCCAATCTGCGGGCCATTCCCCGGCTGGAGACGGATTTCGGATGTGTCTCCGGCCTGTCCGACCACACGCCCGGCACGGCCGCCGCCGTGGCGGCGATCGCCCTGGGGGCCGCGGTCATCGAAAAGCACGTGACCCTCGCCCGGGCGGACGGGGGGCCGGACGCCGCCTTCAGCCTCGAGCCGGACGAACTGGTGCGCCTGGTGCAGGACTGCCGCCATGCCTTCGAGGCCCTGGGCGAGGCGGATTATCGGCGGGGGACGGACGAGTCCGGCAACCGCCAGCTGCGCCGGTCGCTCTATGTGGTCCGGGATGTGGCCGCGGGGGAGGTGCTGTGCGCGGAGACGGTGCGCTCGATCCGCCCCGGTTTCGGCCTCGCCCCCCGCCATCTGCCGCAGGTTCTCGGGGCGCGGGCAGCCCGCGACCTGACGCGGGGCGAGCCGGTCAGCTGGGACATGCTGGTGCCGCCGACGCCGAACCCGGCGGACGAGGTGACGGGGTGAGCGGCACCGGCCCGCGCGCCTTCAGAGACCTCACCGAGGCCTATGCCGCCGGACGGGACTCGCCGGTGGAGGTGACCGAGCGGGCGCTGACCGCCGCGGACGTCCCCGCCTGCGCGCACGCCTTCATCCGTCTGACCGCCGACCGGGCCCGGCACGAGGCGCAGGCCAGCGCCGCCCGCTGGCGGGCCGGAACACCGCTGGGACCGTTGGATGGCGTGCCCGTGGCGGTGAAGGATCTCGTCGATGTGGCGGGAACCGTCACCACGGCGGCCTCGGCGCTGCGCCGCCACGCCCGGCCCGCCGCCTCGGACGCCACGGTCGTTGCGCGGCTCTCGGCGGCCGGGGCCGTGCTGATCGGCAAGACCAACCTGTCGGAATTCGCGTTTTCCGGCCTGGGCCTGAACCCGCACTTCGGCACGCCGGACAATGCGGTGCAGCCCGGTGCCATTCCGGGCGGGTCCTCCTCCGGATCGGCGGTCGCCGTGGCGCGGGGGGTGGTGAGCGGGGCCGTGGGCACCGACACGTCCGGCTCCATCCGCATTCCGGCGGCGTTCAACCGGGTGGCGGGGTTCCGCCCCAGCCGGACACGGATCAGCCAGACCGGCGTGTTTCCCCTGTCCCCGAACCTGGACAGCGTCGGCCCTCTGGCCGGCTGTGTGCAGGATCTGGCCCATCTGGACGCCGCGTTCCGCCAGGGCGAGGCGGTCGTGGCCACCGGACCCCGGCGCCTCTGCGTTCCGGTGGGCGGCCTTTGCGCGGACATGGATCCGGAGGTGGAGGCCGTCTTCGAGGCGACCGTGGACCGTCTGGCGGGCCAGGGCTGGCACATCACCCGGCGGCCCCTTGCGTCGCTGGAGACCGTGGCGGATCTGCTGGCGGAGCTGGGCAGTCTGGCGACCTGGGAGGCCGCGGGGGTGCATCGCCATCTGCTGGAGCATCCCGATCAGGTGGCCGCCCTCGATCCGCTGGTGGGGTTGCGCCTCGCGGCCGGGGCCGACATGCCGCTCGCCCGGGTGGAGGCCCTGCGCATCGCCCGGCCCGGCCTGATCCGGCAGTTCGCGGCGGAGCTTGCCGGTGACCTCTTGCTGGTGCCGTCGGTCTGCTGCAACGCCCCCCGCCGGGCCGACTGTGACGCGTCCCTCGCCGAGATGATGGCCATCAATGTCCGGGTGCTGCGCAACACCATGATCCTCAGCTTCGTCGATGCCCCCGGCGTGTCCCTGCCCATGGGGGCGGCGGGGCGGCCGATGGGCGTGCTGCTGTCCGGCGGGGCGGGGGACGACGCCCCGGTGCTGGGCGCGGCCTTCGCCCTGGAGCGAGCCCTCGCCTGATGGGGCGCAGCGCCGGGCTCAGATGCGGGCGGAGAAGCGATTGTATGCGGTCACCGGGGTGGTGGGGATCTCCACGTCCCGGCCATAGATCTCGGCGGTCAGGAACTGCAGCTCCGCCGCCACCGCGGTCTCCTCCAGGTCGAGGTGCCAGGCCTTC